>NZ_BAAHYK010000065.1:0-20656 GCF_054657595.1 Desulfocicer niacini | reverse complement strand
ATGTGTAAATGTACGGCAGACTCGGAATGAATACCTTGATGTGAGAGCCTGGAAGTGCTTTTGCCCATGCCTGCCCCGCCAATACCAGCATCATAATTATGGCAAACGCCCACGATCTTTTGATTATGCACTTTACCGGCACTCTTTGCCTGTTGATGGCATTATTGACAATCAGCAGATCGGCCTGCTCCGGCATTTGTAAAATATCATCGCTCATGGTGACTCCTTAATATCACGAAAAACATAACCAGTTAATTTGGTCCCTTCATAGCGGCGTAAACCGGTCAGGCTGATTACGCCGCCCATTTATAGTCTTGAGATGGCCCCTAATGTCAAGATACTTTTTTATAGTTAAAATTGACTATAAATAAATGGCCATTGTTGTGGATTGTATTTTCTATATCTGTCTACCATAATAACAGCCATGTCAGATCATCTGCCACAATAATAACGCATGAAAAAAAAATGAACTAATGACCATCAGTATTTAATCTGAATTTGCAGGTAAATTGATTGGCTCTGACTCCCCTGAATAGTGGGGTATGGGGGAACTCGTTCACGAAAAATGGGTAAGTTGTTTATTATGAAACCCTGTCGCAAAGAATGTTTCATATTGGCGTATGCCTGATCCTTTGGTGAATGATCATACGAAATAGTATTGAAACGCAAACAAACCAACCTGGAGGCTTGAATTATGAGAGATGTCGTTATCGTAAGTGGTGTTCGAACAGCAGTGGGATCTTTTGGAGGGGTTTTGAAAACCGTCCCCGTGGTAGACCTTGGAACCACTGTCATGAAAAGTGTACTCAAACGTGCAGGGTTGAGACCGGCGGTGGATAAAGCACTTGAATCTGCCGGACCAGACTCCTTGAAGGCCCAGGGAATGATTGACCTTGAGAAGAAGGGATATGACTATGACGACAGTTTGACCCCCGTACAAATTGATGAAGTGATCATGGGGAATGTACTCCAGGCCGGACAGGGACAAAATACCGCCCGTCAAGCAATGATTGCAGCCGGGATTCCCCGCTATACGACCGCTTTCACCATCAATAAGATTTGCGGCTCAGGACTTAAAGCCATTGCATTGGCGGCCCAAGCGATTAAATCCGGAGATGCGGATGTCGTTCTTGCCGGCGGCCAGGAGAGCATGAGCAATGCTCCCATGGCATTGTTAAAGGCCAGATGGGGCCATCGGATGGAACTCACCGGTGTGGGTAACGTTCATGACTTGATGGTATACGACGGACTTTATGAGATATTTTATGGATACCACATGGGGCTTACGGCAGAGAATATTGTTGAGAAATATGGGATCACCCGTCAGGAACAGGATGAGTTGGCACTGCTGAGCCATACACGTGCATTCGCCGCAGTCAATGACGGCACCTTTTCCCAGGAGATCGAGTCCATCATAATTAAATCCCGCAAAAACGATGTGATTGTGGATCGTGATGAGCGCCCCATGGAGACAAGTCTTGAAAAGCTTGCCAAACTGAGACCGGCCTTTAAAAAAGACGGGAGCGTCACTGCAGGCAACGCCTCCGGAATTAACGACGGGGCTGCGGCCGTACTTCTCATGAGCGAAGCAAAAGCCGACGAATTGGGACTTGAGAAGCTTGCCAAGGTTAAAACCTATGGGGCGGGAGGACTGGATCCCGCTTACATGGGACTTGGACCGGTACCTGCCATCAACAGGGTTCTTCAAAAAACAAAAATGACTATGGGGGATATTGACTTGATCGAGCTTAACGAAGCGTTTGCCGCCCAGGCCATTGGTTGTATGCGAGAGTTGAATATCGATGTTGAGAAAGCCAATGAGCTGGGAAGCGGCATTTCACTTGGCCACCCCATTGGATGTACCGGTGCCCGTCAGATGGTGACAGCCATTCATCAAATGAAGCGGAAAGATTACAGCACCGGTTTAATTTCCATGTGTATCGGCGGTGGAATGGGAATGGCCATGGTGATTGAACGCTAAGTGTCTTGCCGAGTTTCGGATTTGATTGCGCATTGGGGAAATGTTTTTGAAATTCACCCGTTAACCCCTTTTTATCACCATGTTGGTATTGAAAGCATGCTCTCCAAATCTAAGCCAACATTTTTTTAAACATTGGCAAGATCAATTTTAGAATCGGCAATCAGACAAATTTGTCCCAAAAGAGCAATCGTTAACAATAAGGTGTTCCATGAAAAAACAAATGCAGACAATCGACGGTAACACAGCCGCAACCCATGTGGCCTATGCCATGAGCGATGTCGCGGCCATATACCCCATTACTCCTTCGAGCCCTTTGGGTGAGATTGCGGATAGTTGGGTGGCCGCAGGCAGAAAAAATATTTTTGGCCAGGAGTTGACCATAAAACAGATGCAGTCTGAAGCGGGCGCTGCAGGTGCAGTACACGGCTCTCTTGTGGCAGGGGCACTCACCACCACCTTCACCGCATCCCAGGGACTGCTTCTTAAAATACCCAATATGTACAAAATCGCCGGCGAGTTACTCCCCTCTGTGTTCCATGTAACTGCCCGTGCCATTTCTGCCCATGCCCTCTCCATTTTCGGTGATCATCAGGATGTTATGGCAGCACGCCAGACCGGTTTTGCCATGCTCTCATCCAATTCCGTACAGGAAGCCATGGATCTGGCCCTGGTGGCCCACCTGGCCACCCTTGAGGCGCGTGTTCCGTTTTTGCATTTTTACGATGGGTTCAGGACCTCCCACGAGATCCAGAAAATCGAAATGATCGACTACGATGATATGGCCGCTCTTATGAATTGGGATGCTTTTAAAGCATTCAAAGAACGTGCCATGAACCCTGAAAAGCCCAATATCCGGGGAACCGCACAGAACCCGGATATATACTTCCAGGGCAGAGAGGCCGCCAACCCGTACTACCTGGCAACACCTGCCATGGTACAGGCTTACATGGACAAGGTGGCCCTTCTAACCGGGCGGCATTACCACCTGTTTGACTATGCTGGCGATCCCGAAGCCGAGCGGGTCATCATTGCCATGGGCTCTGGTTGCGAGGCCATTGAAGAGAGTGTCAACAAGCTCAACCGTCAGGGCGAGCGAGTCGGTGTGGTCAAGGTGCGTCTATACAGACCGTTTGATGCCGCTGCACTCCTTGGAGCCATCCCGGCAACGGCAGAGACGCTGACGGTTCTGGATCGGACCAAAGAGCCAGGTGCACTGGGTGATCCGCTTTATATGGATGTCTGTATCGCATTGATGGAGAGAGGGGAAGGTCCCAGGCTCGTAGGGGGGCGCTATGGTCTGAGCTCCAAGGAGTTCAATCCACCCATGATCAAGGCTGTTTTTGACAACATGAAATCCGTCGGTCCCAAAAATCACTTTACTGTGGGGATCAAAGACGATGTCACCCATACCTCTCTGGAGCCGGCTTGTGATTTCAATCCGGCACCGGAGGGAACGGTGGGTGCCAAATTCTGGGGGCTGGGTTCAGACGGAACCGTCGGCGCCAACCAGAGTGCCATCAAGATCATCGGTGACAACACTGACAAGTACGCCCAAGGGTATTTTGCCTATGACTCCAAGAAATCCGGCGGCATCACCATCTCACATTTGCGATTCGGAGATGTTCCCATTCAGTCCACCTATCTAATCACAAGACCTGATTTTGTTGCCTGTCACAAGGCTAACTATGTAGGGATCTACGATGTGCTCCAGGGCATCAGAGAGGGGGGCACTTTCCTTCTCAACTCACCCTGGTCCATCGAGGATATGGATCGAGAGATTCCCGGCGATGTCCGAAAGACCATCCATGAAAAAAAGCTGAAGTTCTTCAATGTGGATGCCGTCAAGATCGCCGAAGCAGTTGGCCTTGGCAATCGCATCAACATGATCATGCAGACCTGCTTTTTCAAACTGGCCAACGTGCTTCCCTTTGAAGAGGCCATCAAGCTTCTTAAAGCCGATATCAAAAAGGCCTACGGTAAAAAAGGCGATCAGATTGTCCAGATGAACATTGCTGCTGTGGATAAAACCTTGGATAATCTTATTGAAGTCAAAGTCCCTGAAGCGTGGAAGAATGGTACCGGTTTTCCTGTGGCTGAATCCACCACGGCCTTCATGGATAAGGTGGTTCGTCCCATCCTCGCACAGCAAGGTGATAGTCTGCCTGTCAGCGTCTTTACGCCTGACGGCATCTTCCCCGCCTCCACCAGTCAGTACGAGAAGCGAGGGGTAGCCATCAACGTTCCCCAATGGATACCTGAAAACTGCATTCAGTGCAACCAATGTTCCTTTGTCTGCCCCCATGCCGCCATTATCCCCATTGTTGCCACCGATGAAGAGCTTAAGGGTGCACCTGATCCCTTCATCACCCAGCCGGGTAAAGGCAAAGAGCTCAAAGGGTATCAGTTCAGAATGCAGGTTAATCCCCTGGATTGCCAGGGGTGCGGCAACTGCGCCGATATTTGTCCGGCCAAGACCACGGCCCTTGTGATGAAACCCCTGGCTACCCAGATCGATACGGAAGTGGCCAACCACAGGTTCTCCCTCACCGTTTCCTTTAAAGAGGGCCTTGGCAAGAGAGGCTCTGTCAAAGGCAGCCAGTTCATCAAACCCATGCTGGAGTTCTCCGGTGCCTGTGCCGGATGCGGGGAAACCCCTTATGTGAAAGTGTTGACGCAACTCTTTGGTGAGAGAATGACCGTTGCCAATGCCACCGGATGTTCCTCCATTTGGGGTGGTTCGGCTCCCACGATTCCCTACTGCACCAATGCAGACGGATTCGGCCCGGCCTGGGGAAGCTCCCTGTTCGAGGATGCGGCAGAGTTTGGTTACGGTATGATGCTGGCCACTAATAAACGGCGGGCCATGCTGGCGGACAAAGCCCAAATGCTTCTGGAAGCCGACATTACCCCGGAGTTCAAAGATGCACTGTCCGGCTGGATTGACGGTATGAACGAGGCCGAGGCCTCACGGGCGTTCGGAGACAAGCTCAAGGCGCTGCTGGCTGCCGACAGCAACAATGTGCTTCTCAAGGATCTGGCCGAAGATCAAAATCTTTTCACCAAAAAGTCCCACTGGGTTTTCGGTGGTGACGGTTGGGCCTACGATATCGGATACGGCGGTGTGGATCATGTGCTGGCATCCGGGGATGACATCAACATCCTGGTGCTGGATACCGAGGTGTACTCCAACACCGGTGGACAGTCTTCCAAAGCGACCCCCACAGGTGCCATTGCCAAATATGCCGCCACCGGCAAAAAGATCGGCAAGAAAAATATGGGCGCCATGGCCATGAGCTACGGATATGTCTATGTCGCCTCCATCGCCATGGGTGCCAGCAAGCAGCAGACCGTCAAGGCCTTTATGGAGGCGGAACGCTATCCCGGACCTTCCCTGATTATCTGTTACGCGCCCTGTATCAATCAGGGGATTCGAAAGGGGATGGGTAAAACCCAGCTGGAAAGCAAACTGGCGGTTGAGTCCGGTTTCTGGCCCTTGTATCGATACAACCCCATGCTGAAAGCTGAAGGGAAAAATCCGTTTATCCTCGATTCCAAAGAACCTGACGGCACCTTGCAGGAGTTTCTCTCCGGCGAGAATCGGTTTGCCGCCCTGGAAAAGAGTTTTCCTGAAGAGTCCAAGCGGCTCAGGGCCATGATTGAGCAGGAACTGAACCAGAAGTATGAAATGCTGAAAAAGCTTGCTGAAGGATAGTTTTTGCATAGCTAAGCCTAACTATACGAAAATAGCCATTGCTGTGGATTGTATTCAGCCTATGAATTCCATAATATAATATTAAGTAAATTAAAACTATATCGTAGGTTCATAAACAGAAGGAAGTCTTTAATCACTGAGCTTGCCTTTAAGATTGGGAAGAAGCCAAAGTCATTGAGATTCCATTTTGTCTATTTATATCTATAAGTTGGGGAAAACAAGCATTTCAACCTGCAACGAGGAGGAAAAATTTTGGAGAAAAGCAATAGTAGTGTATCAAAAGAAGCGCAATGCCTTTTCAGTGAAGAACATGTGCAGCAGATTAAAGATAATTACCAAGACTGGTTTAATAACAGCCTTCGCGAGATAGATCGCGAGACCGAGGGCAAGTATTTCACCCATTCGGGCATCCCCATTAAACTGCTTTATACCCCGGCCGACGTCGAAGAGATCAACTATACGGATGATATCGGTTTTTCTGGACATGCGCCCTATGTGCGCGGCGTCTATCCCAACATGTACCGCGGCAGGCTCTTCACCGTACGCCAGCTGGCAGGTCTGGGCGCACCGGAAGACTGCAACGAAAGGGTTCGATACCTGCTCGACCATGGGGCAACGGGTATATCCATCCTCTTTGATTTGCCCACCGTCCGCGGTTATAACTCCGATGATCCCGAAGCCGAGGGTAATGTAGGGGCCTGTGGCGCAGCAGTGGATTCCATCTGGGATATGGACGCTTTTTTTAAAGGTATCGATATGGGAACGGCCAGTACGAATATTGTTACCCATCTGCCCAGCACCAGCCTGGTGATCCCGGCCATGTACTTTGCCGTGGCCGAGCAGCGCGGAACTCCCTGGACCAGCATTGCCGGAACCTGTCAGAACGACTTTATCATGGAGACCTGCGTGGGCAGCGCCCCGGAAATTCTTCCGCCGAAGGCCTCCTTTCGCATGCAATGCGATGTAATCGAATGGGTTTGCAAAAATGTTCCCCGATGGAATCCGGTGAGCTACAACGGCTACAATTTACGTGAAGCGGGCACCAATGCAATAGGCGAGGTTGCTGTGGGCATTGCCAATGCGGTTGCCACTGCCGAGGAACTGATCAAAAGAGGGATGAATATTGACGATTTTGCACCTCGGATGTCCTTTTTCTGGGATCTTCACAACGACTTCTTTGAAGAGATCGCTAAATGCCGGGCAAGCCGCAAGGTCTGGTATAAGATGATGAAAGAACGTTTCGGCGCTCAAAAAGCCAAATCCATGCTCATGCGTTTCCATGTACAGACCGCCGGGGTAACCCTGCCAGCCACCGAACCGCTCAACAACGTGGCGCGTTCGACCCTCCAGGGAATGGCAGCGGTATTGGGTGGATGTCAATCCCTGCACATCGATTCCTATGACGAAGCGTATTCGGCACCCACGGAAGAAGCAGCTTTGATTTCCCTGCGGACCCAGCAGATTATCCAGGCTGAAAGCGGTGTTTGCAGCACGGTGGATCCCCTGGCCGGGTCATATTATGTGGAGCATCTCACCGATGAGATGACCAATCGAATATTCGACTATATCCGGAAAATAGAAGACATGGGTGGCCTGGTCAAAGCCGTCGAAGATGGTTGGCTGCACCGTGAAATCAGTAACTACAATTTGGAATACCAGAAGAAAATTGAAAGTGGCGAAATCAAAATTGTAGGCGTTAATTATCAGGCGTCAACGGATACGGAAACGACCCCCATTGATGTCTATGAATACCCCGAAACGTTTACGCGGCAGAAGGCCAAACTGGAGAAATTGCGCAAAGAACGCAACGATCAAAATGTCAAGGAAAGCCTGGCGATCCTGAGAGACAAATGCCATAGCGAAGAAAACCTGATGCCCCATTGTATTGATGCGGTTAAAAACCTGGTTACCCTGGGTGAAATAGAAGAACTGTTCCGAGAGGAATTCGGTTTGTGGGCCTTCCCCCTCCTGTAAAGAGATTTTTACCCGGTGCGGATTATTGACAGCAGACTGTACCATTAAAAATGGGGTGTTGTTTTGTGGTAACCGAAGATGCATTCATAAAAGGAGAATATTAAACATGGATAGGAAAGTCAGAGTAGTAATGGCAAAGCTGGGCTTGGACATTCATTGGCGGGGGGTATACCTGGTATCGCAGTTTATGAAGGATTCCGGGATGGAGGTTATTTATCTCGGTAATAAATTTCCGGATCAGATCGTTGAGGCGGCGCTGGAAGAAGATGCGGACGTGATCGGGCTGAGCAGTCTCGGAGGGAGCCACTTGACGTTGGGGCCAAGAGTGGTACAACTTCTCAAGGAAAAGGGTATAGATCATATCAAGGTATTTATGGGGGGCGTTATGGCACCAAAAGATGCCAAGTGTCTGGAGCAGGAACACGGCATCCAAAAAGTCTACCTGCCGGATACGCCCATGCAGACCATCATCGACGGAATCAATGAATGCGTAGCGCTGAGTCCGGCCTTGAGCTGAGCGATTTTTGTCAGCAAAATCTTCTGATAATCTGAACGGGTCGGTTTTGCTGATTTTATGCTTATCATCCAATGGGCTTAAGAGTCATAAGTTCTCATAGGTTGCTGAAATCAAAATTGATATAAAAACGGGTATTTAGAATTTAAGTTTAATTGTTTTAGATTGTTATTCGATATCAACATGAGGTACGCAGAGAACTTATGGCTGATGAGCAATGGGTGAAAACATCATAATCGTTACTTGCTGATATTATTGAGTGAGAATTATATTCATACAAAAAAAATCGTTCAATTGATGCAGGATCAAAACAGGATTTTCTGCCTGAAAAAGAGAGGGGGGCGCCATGAAAAGTATCAACGAAATCATTGCAGCCGCATTGAAAGGTGAAAAGAGTGCTACATCGCGGTTAATATCCCTTGTTGAACGCGGTGACAGCCATGCACCTTACATTTTGCAGAAAATGTATGAACATACCGGAAAGGCCTATTATATCGGTATCACAGGGGCACCGGGAGCCGGAAAAAGCACCATGGTCGATAAGTTGGTCAGGCGTTTTTGTCAAAGGGGACATTCTGTTGGAGTTGTGGCCGTTGATCCGAGCAGTCCCTTTTCCGGCGGCGCCCTTCTGGGAGACCGGGTGCGGGTTAATATCAAGAACAAAGACTATGATTATTTTTTCCGCAGCATGAGTGCCGGTAAAATTATGGGTGGTCTGTCACGAACCACGAGGGAGGCGGCGCGGATACTTGACGCCAGCGGCAGGGATATCATCATTATCGAAACCGTGGGAGTGGGGCAGTCGGAACTCGATATCGCCAAAGCCACTGATACGGTGGTGGTGATGTTGACCCCTGAGTCGGGTGACGGTGTTCAGATCATGAAGGCAGGTCTTATGGAGATAGCGGACGTTTTCGTGGTCAACAAATGCGATCGTGCGGGTGCCGAGAACATAGCCCATTCGTTAAAAGGATTATTGGATCGTATTGATGCCCGTCTGGATTGGAGACCGCCGATTTTTATGACGTCGGCGGCCATGAATCAGGGCATTGATGAGGTCTATGAAGGACTGTTGGAACATCGGTGCTACCTGAAACGAGATAATAAAATGGAGAAGCGTCGGCGTCTGCAGATCAGGGAAGAATTGAAACATCACGTTGAAGCTGAGTTTACCCGTCTGTTCTGGAGCCAGATGGACAACGGCCGGGATATCGACAATGCCTTACGACGTACATGGGAATACCGGATTGACCCGCAAAATGCGGCTCGTGAAATTGTAAGCGCATGGTTATACAGAGTCGCGGGCGGACACGGGCACAACGAGGGTATTATGGCTGCCCAATAGGCAGTGTGCGTAGAGATAATAGCAGTTTGCTTTTTCAACAATGCAGATTCCTGGCTGGCAAAGAATTGGCATAACTTTTAATACGAGCGACGAGGCCGACCGGAATGATCCGGCGGAAAATTAGGAGATGATATGTTAGCAATTGGAAAATCAGTTGCCGTTATTACCGGCGGTGGGAGCGGTATAGGTGAAACAATAGCCAAATATTGGGTCCGAAATGGCGGTAAAGTCGTGCTTGGCGATGTCATGCCGGAAGGTTTGGAGCGGGTCGCAGGCGAAATTCGAGACATGGGCGGAGAGGCGGAGATCCTGGTTGGAGATGTGACAAAGGAAATAGACAACGCCGCTTTGGCTGATCTAGCTATAAATACCTTTGGCGCCATCAACCTTGTGGTACCATGCGCAGGTATCATCAACGATGGTCTTTTTTTAGCGCCTGATCGGGAAACCGGTAAAATTAAGGCTAAAATGAGTTTGGAACAATTTACCCGGGTGGTTGATATCAATTTGACCGGGGCGTTTCTGACGGTGCGGGAGTGTGCCGAGCGTATGATCAATGGGGGGTGCAAGGGGTTGATATGCCTTATTTCTTCAACCGGATCACTGGGAACTGCGGGGCAAATCAATTACTCCTCCACCAAGGCCGCTATGTCTGTCATGCCTAAAGTTATTACGGCGGAGTTTTTCCGTAAAAAGCTGGCCCACAAAATTCGTTGTGTGGCCGTGGCTCCCGGTTATGTCGGTACGGAGATGGTCAGGGAGATGAACCAGAAGGCCTTAGATAAGATCCTTGAGAATGTGCCCATCGGTCGCCTGATTGAACCCGAAGAAGTCGCTTCGCTCATCGGCGAATTATATCGTAACGAAGCCATAAACGCTGAAACTTATTTTCTGCACGGCGGCCTTCGTTTGGGATCGAAAGGGTAAGCCTATTTTGCTCAAAGAATGTACCTGCATGCTTGTCTTGTATCCTTCTTTTGCGTTGGTCTTTTTCGAACATAAAACTATACCGCAAATGCCTGGTAATGCAGCAGGTCAGGCCAAATAAGCCTCCAGAAGGATTCATGGCCTTTTCATTTTGAATCTTCATAACTATAGTGAGTTAATAATGGAAAAATGGTCTTCATAAGTCTTCTATATGATTGAGATATCATTTAAAATGCAAAGCCATGAATGCAACTTTTAGGTGTAAATGATTGGTGGTCTATATGGGAATAGTG
Source organism: Desulfocicer niacini (assembly GCF_054657595.1). Taxonomy (NCBI): domain Bacteria; kingdom Pseudomonadati; phylum Thermodesulfobacteriota; class Desulfobacteria; order Desulfobacterales; family Desulfobacteraceae; genus Desulfocicer; species Desulfocicer niacini. Next base: position 9,910 of record NZ_BAAHYK010000065.1, on the reverse strand, counting down.
GAACGAAGAATAAGAGAAAAACGACAGAGACGTCAGCAAATCATGGCGGCAGCCGAACTGGTATTTCAAGAACGGGGGTTTGCGAATGCAACTCTTGCTCAGATTGCCGATCATGCAGAGGTGAGTCCTGGTACAGTTTACCTGTATTTTAAAAGTAAAGAAGATATATTTTTATCAATAATTCTATGCATGTTTGACGAATTAATTACTCAACTGAATTATACGAATGACTTTAACAATTTTCTGCCTCTTGAAGAACGAATTGAAATCATATGTGATTGCCTTGTTAATGCCTATGAGAAAAATCCGAAGTTAATGAAATACGCGCTGAATAGGCAGGGGAATGAAAAATTTCAAATGTCCGATGAAATAATTTCATCATTCACAAAGCAACTTCACAGGGTAATTAACAGCATTGCCATACATTTCGGTCATCATGAAAAGATGAATAATGGTGCCATTGCACCGTTTGCCATTGCTAAATTTATCTGGGTCCAATTTACAGGTACCGTGTTGGTAAACGATTCTTTAAATGCAATGTCCCAGAATAAATTAGCTTCCATCTTTGAAGAATTCAGTTCTTGGGTAAAAAAAGTGGTACTTCTGCACTTGCATGATGATGTATGTCTTGATGGTTTTATAGGCCATTCCGCATTTTAAATTTACTCTTGTTGGATTCCGGGACCTTATTTTTATGTCGGTTCATAACTGATCCGAAATTATTAACAATATATCTAATAACGCATAACCTTGGAATATTTTAAATAAAGTCAAATATTTGTGATATTTGAACTGCCAACCCGAATATTTATACCTCAACTTTCGGTGTTCGCCTTTCGTGGTGGGGTCAGGCTTGCGTTATTGACATTATCGAGGCGTTTTTCGTTTGAAAAGGCCTTGGTCGATAACATCAATAACACAAGCCTGGCCCCGTCGGCATGAATTGTATAAAAACGCCGACTTTGAAATGAAGTCCGAAAGTTGAATTATACTTCGTTTTGAAAGACTTTGAAAGCCAACATGAGCCTAAAATTTAAAGGAAAAATAAATCATATGGAATCAAAATTTTATAGCCTTCAGGAGTGCATGCTCCAAGCCGAATCCACCATCTATAGTGTTCTGGCACTATGGCTGCTGGAAATGCTGGGCTTCTGGTTTTTTATGATGGGAAATTACCATGGATAATTTGTCAATAACAACGATGGATCTGTACCTTTTCCTGAGTGGCCCCATGATATGGGTCGCCCTTGGCCTTTTTATTTTCGGCACAGTATTTCAGGTAATTCTATTTTACCTTTTTACCAGCAGCACAACTTTTTCCGGACGGGCACGTGTGACCCTCCAAAAAAAACCGGCCCCCGGCAAAAATCTCCTGCTAGACCGGACATCCCTGGGATACCGCCTGGCCCAACTGAAACTAACCTTGCCGGGACGTCGACCAGTCTTTACATTGCTGACCACCTTTTTCCATATCAATCTGGTGCTTCTGCCTTTTTTTGTACAGGGACACACCATGATGGTGGGATTTGCCACAGACCTGTTTCTGCCGTCCCTGAACGATTTGTTTGTGGATTTTATGACCATTTTGACGATTTTGTGCGCTTTTATCTTTTTTATAAAAAGACTTTTTGTAAAGGAGGTTCGTTCCATCACCACCTTTTCCGATTTTGTCATGCTGGCCCTGGCCGTTGCTCCTTTTATTACGGGATTCATGGCCTATCACCAGCTCTTTGACTCCCGGACCATGATTGTGCTGCATATGGCCTCGGGTGAATTGATGCTTATACTGATTCCTTTTACCCGACTGGTCCACATGATTTACTTTTTTTTAAACCGGTTTGTTATGATACATCAATATCTTCTTGGCAACCGGGCAAACCGGGTGTGGAAGTCCATGCCCTCACAGTATAAAGCCAACATTTAACCATTGTATTATGATAGGAAAAATTCCATGCAGGTAACCCAATCCGTCAATGTGGATGAAATTCAAGCCATTCTAAGGGAGAACCATGCCCAGATTGCCATCTCCCTTAAGGTATGTGCTCACTGCAGCCTCTGTGCCGACAGCTGTTTTCTCTACACTTGCCGGGAACAAAAGCCTGAATATATGCCCTCCCATAAAGTGATCAATTCTCTGGGCATCATTTGTAAGAAAAAGGGGAGAATTACCCGTAAAGAGCTTGAAAAAATGCAGGAAATCCTATGGGAAAGGTGCGTGTTGTGTACAAGGTGTTACTGTCCTCTGGGTATCAACATCCCCAACCTGATCAGCCTGGGCCGGCGTATCTGCCGGTCCCAAGGTATTTCCCATGAGTATAACGGCGGCACCGGCTTTCACTCCCCGGCCCACCAGAGGTAAGATATGATAAAGGTAAAAGAAAAACCATTTGAAGAGATTGTGGATGCCATAGATGGATATAATTCAGTGCTGGTCCTTGGATGCGGCGGATGTGCGTCGGTGTGCCTGGGCGGCGGACAGCGGGAGGTGGAGCACCTTTGCCTTGATCTTAACATGGTATTCAAAAATCATAATCAGAAACGATATGCCAGGGGATACACCATTGAGCGACAGTGCAACATGCTCTACATTGAGGAACTTACCCCCATCATGGGTAAGTACGATGCGGTCCTTTCCATGGCATGCGGTGCCGGTGTACAGTATGTGGCGGAAGCCTTTCCTGTGACCCCTGTTTTTCCTGCGGTGAATACTGCCGCCATCGGCATTGACCGGGATATTGGTGTCTATGAAGAACGCTGCCGGGCATGCGGAGAGTGTGTGGTGGGGTATACCGGCGGGGTGTGCCCTGTGACCCGATGCGCTAAGGGATTGTTCAACGGCCCCTGTGGGGGGACCAACCAAGGTATGTGTGAAATTGATCATACCATACCCTGTGCCTGGGTGGAAATATTCAACCGTTTGAAAACCCAGAACCGTCTGAACAACATAATGAAGGTAAGACCCACTATGGAATGGCAGAACCAGACCCAGCGTACCATCGTGCAGGAACGGTGGTGATACAGCATAGTGAAGATACGCCAAAAGAGGCTATTTGGCTTAGTGTGAAAGTGCCCAGCGCAATCCGATGAGTATCGGACTGGTATTTTTGCCTATTGACCGATAAAACCGACAAGGTTGTCCACAAACTCCTTAATCCATACGGCCTGGACGCTAATCTTTTCGACGGCTGAAGATAATTCCTCTGCAAGGTCGATTTTCACGATTCGTTGTGGGAAGGCCGGGTCCAAAATACGGTCTGTTCGTGGCAATTTTTTTCAGAAAAGGGAACGTATGCATGTTCAAAAACTATGGGGAGTCTGCTATCTTTAAATTATCATTTATGCAATACGAGGGTTTAAATTGAGATCATTCCTTCTGAACAGCGTTGAATAAAACGATACGATCCCCTTGCCGCCTTTCGTTAATAGGGACATTTACCTCAATCCGTGTGCCTGTACCGATGATACTGTGCACCCGCAATTTACCGCACAACATACGGGCACGTTCTGACATGGCAGTCAACCCCAGACCTGATTTATGTTCGTTTTGTACTTTATTACCCTCTTTGTTGAAACCGATTCCGTCATCAACAATCTGGATATCGACGTAGGATTCTTGTCTCTTTATTTTAATGGAAACCTTACAGGCTTCAGCGTGTTTTTGTATATTGTTAAGCGATTCCTGAATAATGCGATAAATAAAGGTTCGTCCTTGCAGGTCAAAGCAATCATTGATTTTATGGGCTTTAATGGAAATTTTCAATTTTGTATGTTTGGCAAATTCTTCTGCCAGAATGATGATGGATTCGTCCAGGCCCAGATCTTCTATGTAGGATGGACAAAGTTCTTGAGATAAACGGCGTACGCTATTAATTATGTGATCAACGTATGTGTTTGCATCATCACATTTGGTGTTCAACACGATTGAATCCGAGGTTAGGGCTTTTTTGATACTCCTGAGCTTCAGTTTTAACACGGTGAGAGATTGCCCCAGTTCGTCATGGAGTTCCAAAGCGATGCGTCGCCAGTTTTTTTCCTGGGTTTCCAGTAAATGGGAAGACAGGGACTGCAACCTGCCTTGCGATTCTTTCAATGCTTTTTCAGAGGCTTTTATTTTTTCTTTCGATATCTTTTCGTCTTCCAGGATGCTCAAAAGCGCCCGTCTCATCCGTTCTTCCTCTTCCTCCAGTTTGTTTTGCTCATTTTTACTATTGCTTGATTTTAATTGCTTTTCCGTTCGGTTCGAGAATAAATGGGTTTTTATTCTGGCTGTGATTTCTTCGCTTAGAAACGGTTTGGTGATATAATCCACGGCACCCGAATTAAATCCCTTGATAATCGTTTTTTTATCAGCACATTCCGTTATTAAGATCACCGGAATATCCTTGGTTGTCTCCTTTTTCTTGAGTATGCGACAGGTCTCAAAACCATCAATGCCTGTCATCATCACATCCATAAAGATAAGATCCGGCTGTTCATACGCGGCCCGATCAATGCCCATTGCACCATTGTGGGCAAACAGTGTCCGGCAATTATAAACTTCCAAATATTTTGCAAGATCCTTTCGGGTTGCAGGATCATCCCCCACTATTAAAACCGTAATAACGTGGTCGACATGCACTGATACCTTATTCATTATGGACATCCTTTATCAATATGTCGTTTGCCCCATTCAAGGATTTGTCTGCCTGACACGGCATTCCCACCCATGGAAATGTCAGCTTGCTCATGGGGAATCCTCTAAGGGTGTTATTTTGTTTTCAAGGCAGGCCAGCAGTCGGTGATATTGCATGTTGTCAGCCAGTGCTTGAAAGACGGCAGCGGATTGGGTGTCATGCCCTGAGATCTGCTTGATGAGCTCCTGCGTGCGCCGTGTGTCCAGTCGGACCACGGCCTTGTGCAATTGCTGCCTTAAATTTGCCGGCAGAGTTGCCAGCCGGGCCGGGCTGATTTGCACCTCAATTTTTGCATCATTCTCCTGGGCTGGCTCTTTGTCATAGACGTAAGTCAGGCCAAGGTGTTTTTCCATCATTTCGAAAATTTCCTGGGTGTGAAAGGGCTTTTTCACTACATTGGTGCAACCGGAGGCCATGATCAGCTCCTGCTCCTCTTCCAGAGCGTGGGCCGTAAGTGCGACAATGGGAATGTGTTTTGTGGTGGACTTAAGTTCCATGGCGCGTATGCGCCTTGTGGCTTTGTATCCGTCCATCACCGGCATACGCATGTCCATCCATATGAAATCGGGTCGCCATTTTTCAAAGATTTCCACAGCTTCTTTGCCGTTGGCAGCAGCCTGAACCTCAATGCCCACCGTTTGAAGGAGCTTCACCAGCAACGTGCGGCTTTCATCCCTGTCTTCAGCCACCAGAACGCGGGGGATATCCGGAGTGGGTTTCAAGCCGATTACGTATCGCTGTTGCATGGTACGTTCCTTGACATCTGATGCGTTGCCCTTTTTGATAACAATGTTAAAGTAGAAGGTGCTGCCATTACCCTCTTGACTGGTTACAGTGATATCGCCTCCCATCATACGGACATAGGTGCGGCAGATGGCCAACCCCAGGCCGGTGCCGCTTTCGGCCCGCCGGCCAATGGTCGTCTGTTCAAAACAGTGGAATAGCCTGTTCTGTTCATTCTTGGCAATGCCGACACCGGTGTCATGGATTTCAAAACGCAAGGTGCTCTGACTGTTTTTCAGGTATGGCTGTGCCACTCGTAGGGTGATGGTGCCATGTCGAGTGAATTTAATGGCATTATCTATCAGGTTAACAAGCACCTGGCGCAGTTTGTTTCCATCAGATACGACATAACGCGGTACGTTATCCATGCCGATCATTTTAAAATGTAAGCGCTTGGCTTCCATCCGGGAGATGAACATGATCTTCAAGTCATTAAACAATGCATGCAGATCAAAGGTTGCGATGTTTAAAGCACTTTTTTTCGCCTCAATTTTAGATATATCCAATACATCATTGATCAAGGCCAGAAGATGTTCGCCGCTGTTGCTGATGGTGCCAAGATAATTTTGCTGTTCGCTGGTCAGAGAGGTCCCTTGTTGCATCAATTGGGAGTATCCAAGGATGGCGTTCAGAGGGGTGCGCAGCTCGTGGCTCATGTTGGCTAAAAATTCACTTTTTGCCTTATTGGCCGACTCGGCCTGCTCTTTGGCAATGGTCAGTTCTGTGGTACGCTCTTTGACCTGTTCTTCAAGTTTTTCACGATATTTTTGAAGCGCTTCCTCCGCCTGTTTTCGGGGGGTAATATCCGTTAGAAAACCTTCGAGAACTGCCAGCTTCCCTGCAGGGTCCCGAACGGCGCGAACATTGAGGGACGTCCAGATGAGGCTTCCGTCCTTTCTGCGCTTTTGGGATTCAAAATTTGATATGGTATCCTCCAGCTCAAGCTGGCGTAACAGCTCTTTACGCCGCGTGGCATCGGCGTATAACTGATTCCCGATATCGGAAATGGTTTTGATCAGTTCACTGGGACTTTCATAACCAAAGATACGTGCAAAGGATGGGCTGGCATCAAGAACCTGCCCTTCAAAAGTGGTTTGAAAAATACCCTCCACGGCGTTTTCAAAAATGCTGCGATATTTGTTTTCGGCATTCCTACGTCTGGCAATTTCCGCATTCAGGCTGCGATTGGTCTCTTCCAGACCATCATAATAGGTCTTCAGACTTTGGATCATGCCATTGAAAGCCGAAGCGAGGACCCCGACTTCATCGTTGCTTTCAAATCCGATCCGCTGATTCAAATCCTTGTGGGTGCTAATATACGACGCTTTATCAGCGAGTCTGATAATGGGATTGGTAATATAGCGGGTCAACAGGAACGAAAAAATGAGAATGGGCATAATAGAGATTAACGCCAGAATACCCATCATTGTTTTTTGTGCCCTTATCGTGGCGTAGGCCTCGGAGGTGTCGACTTCGGCGATGAGAGCCCAGGTTGTATTCCATATATTGATTGGGGCATAGGCCGAAAGCACGACATTTCCGTTGTAGTTGATGATGACTTTTTCACCGCTTTTGCCGTCAAGGGCTTCACGGGCCGCCTCTGTATCTACGCCTCCTTTGGCAGGATGGGTGAAGGAGGCCAGGACTGTTCGGTTGATGGTATCAAGATATGAATCGGAGCGCATCAGCTTGTCCGGCCCCACCAGGTAGGTCTCGCCGGTCTTACCCATGCCTGCCCGTTGCAGCATGATGCGGTTGATGGCATCCTGTGATATTTGCAGGGCCACCACGGCTTCAACCTGTCCGTTGTTAAGGAGCGGCTGTGCAATAAAAGCGGCAGGTTCCCCGTTTCGTGGTGCATAGGGCGAGATATCCGCGAAACCAAAGGATTGGCTCTTCAATACCTGTTGCACCAGACGGCCCAGCCCGGAGTCGGCAAAGGGGCCGTTAAGTAAATTGGTTTGATAATCGGCATTCTTGGCAGCTGAGTAGAAGCAGTAGCCATTGGGATTCAAAAGGAACATATCAAAACCATAGGACTCGGCATAATAGGCGAACAATTCACGGCCTTTGGGATCCACCGGGCTGAACGCCTCGGCCACGTCTATTTCGGCAATGATGGCCCAATTGAGTCCTTTGATTTTAAGGGGGCTGTAGCTGGATAGCACCGGCTTACCCAGGTACCCGCGGATCACATCCTGCCCTGTTTGCCCGGCCAGTGCGTTGCGGCTGCCCAGGGTATCCACCTTGCACGCCTGGGGGTTTTCAAAGGAGGTTTTTACACAATGAAATTCCGGGTCCAGCAGTGAATCGGAACGCATCAACTGATCGCTGCCCACCAGATAGGTTTCCCCGGTGCGGCCGAGGCCCTCGCGCTCCTGCATGATCTCGTTGACCGCCGATAGAGATATTTGCAGGACCGCCACTGCCAGAAGGTCACCGCTTAAATCCTGGATTGGCGCGCCGATAAACGCGAACGGGACCCCGCCCAGCGGTTCATAGGGGTGAAAATCCTGAATTTGGATCTGTTGGGTGTCGATCACTTTTTGCCACAACAATGCCAGGCTTTCATCCTTGTAGGGGCCGGTTTTTAAATTCGTGCCCAGATCACGATTTTTGGCAGCGGTGTACATGATGTGACCAAGGTCTGCACTGATCAGCAGGGCGTCGGAATAGCCGAACACCTTCACATAATCCAGCAGGGTCCGGCCGCTTTCAGTCCAGATCTCATTGTACTCGTAAGTGTCGATTAAAAAGGGGGCGTTCGTCTCGATTTCCTCATCATGCTGATACCGCCGCAGCAGTTTATAAAGCATGTGACTGTCTTCACTGGCGGCCAGAACGCTGATATCTTTGCAGGCCCGGGTGAAAAAATTTTCTATCTGTGTTTTTTTGACGCGTTCAACGCTTTTAAGTTTTTCAAATGCCTCCCGTCTGAGGACCTTCACGGTTTCCAGCAACACGTTCATATCTCCCCGGATGCCCGCAAACAGATCCATGATCTGGCTTTGTTTGACCTCGCGCATGCTTTCGAGTTGACTGAAGGCCTGCTTGGATAGCGCATTGTTTGAAGTGGTCAGCGATACCATGGCCAGCGCTGCAAAGGGAATTAATCCCACGGCTAAAAAAGCGCCCAGGAGCTTGGGACCGAGTTTTATTTTTCTGAGCATGGGGCATCTCCCTCGGTTCAGAACAGGTTGTTTTGTTAATGAAAATATTACCGGGCCACCGACCAATGTGCCTTGGAAACCTCGATTTCCCAAAGTGGTATACAGGCCATGGGATATGGCTTGTAATTCATATTTTTATTGACTGCCAGAAGCTTATTGGGCGCCGGAACAAATAGCATGTAGGCGTTATCATACACATGACGCATGATCCTGTCACAGATAGCCGTGAATTCCGGCGTTCCCACGGAGACGCGGAATAATGCATCAATATAATTATCCAAAACCGGATCGGGAAAGATGGTGCTCCAGGCATTGTGGGTCCGGTAAACGAGAAAAGCGGACCAAGGGTGGTTGTAGAACCAGTCATCACAGCCAAACACTATAAAATCCCATGCTCTGGTATTTTTTCCGGCGTTGGTGGCGAGCAGTTGATTAAACACATATTTTTCACTGGTGGTGATCTCGAACGCCAGCTTGACACCCACCTTTCTCAAATCGCGTGCGATCCCCTTCCAGACAAACATGAACCGATCCTGGGTAAGCACTTTCAGTGTCAGCCCATTCAGAATACCTTTAAGTTCCCCTCGGATTTCTTTGGGATTTTGAATTTCGGAATAGGGCCGCAGGGTTTTGACAACTTCCCGTACGCCCGGAAACATAGGGGACGCCAGTGTGGGTTTGACCGTGCCTTCACCGTAATAGGCGCGTTCCAGCAAGTGGGCCTGATCAATGGCACGATTTAGTGCAACTCTAACTTTTTTATCCAGCAGTCTTTTATTGCCGTTGCGCAGATTCATGTAAATGGCGAAGCTGCTGGTGGATGGCACCGATATTAGTTTTGCATATGGCGAGGCATCGGCTTTGCATTTCATGGAAAAGGGAATCGGCATGATATCCAGTACGCCGTCCTTGTCAAATACATTTTCCATGGCGATCTTGGTATCCAGTTCCGTATAGACGGTGATGGTTTCAACTTTGGGATAATTCGGGTTCCAATAGTTGGGATTGGCCACCAATACCACCTCCGGTGTCTGTCGGTCTCCTTCTGCATATCCCGCCTTTAAAATATAGGGCCCCAACCCGTAGGGACCGGGTTCGGCCAGATTTGGGCAGGTCAATTTCCCATTCCACCCGAATTTTTTAAGGTATGCGGAGGTATAAAATTGAATCCAGATGGCATCGTTCAGGAACTGGCCGTATTTTTCGGTGAGATAGAACCGGACCGTGTAATCGTCGATCTTTTCCACCCGATCAAAGACCGTATCTATTTTGGTGAAAAGAAAT
>NZ_BAAHYK010000064.1:0-21100 GCF_054657595.1 Desulfocicer niacini | reverse complement strand
GAATTTTCAAATCTTTAAATTTTGTTTTGGCCTGAATCTCTGTATTGGAATAATCAAATAGATTTCCAATTTGCCGAATAATTGAACGGAAATTTTTTATAAAGCCCTTATCTTTTGTCTCAATTTTCTCTATTTCATATCGTTCTTCACTGTTCAAATTAGAAGGCTTTTTCAACAATGTCCACCGACATTTTCCACAATTGAGTGGCGAGCTCAAGAAGTTCTTCATTTTTTTCTTTTTCTCCGGTTGATTTAACTTCTCGTCTATACTCAAGTAGTCCTTTTTTAAGATGTTTCCATATGTTTTTTGCCGTATAAAAATGGTCCGCCTGAAACTTTGCTTTTGGAAAAACCTCTTTTATTGCTGATATATAGCTTTTTGAATAGTCTGAAAATACATAAGTGATATTCAATCCTAAGACTTTCAATTTGTTCAAAAAAGCACTTGCTTCCGTTGCATTTTCACTATCCGCTTCATGAGTTATCAAAATTCTGTCATATTCATCCTTTATGACCATGACACACTTGTTTGTTCCCATGGGGTAATAGCCATCGAGGAGCCTCTCAAAAACACCTTCCTGAGCCGAAAGATCAGGCATTGGGACGCTCCAAAGGCAGCTTTTCAACAAAAATTCATGTAATGGTCGACGCCATTGGTAATCCGTTGGATTTTACCCTTACAGGCGGACAGGCAGCCGATGTGACCCAGGCCTATACGCTCATTAAAGGCGTTCGAGCCACATATGCACTCATGGACAAAGCATATGACGCCGACAAATTAATTGAACAACTGAAACAATAGGGTATTATCCCTGTTGTTTCGCCAAAATCGAATCGGAAAGAACCTCGTGAATATGATAAACACATATATAAGGAACGTAGCCTGATCGAGTGCTTTATCGGTAAGCTGAAACAATTCCGCCGGGTCTTCTCACGGTTTGAAAAATGGGCAAAGAATTACATGCATTTTATCCGTTTTGCCTCCTTTTTGATATGGCTACGCTGAAATGTCAACACAACCTAGTGTTCCGCTACCTTTCCCAGAAAGTCCTGGAGTCGCTTGTTTTTTGGGTTGGAAAAGAAGGCTTCCGGGATGTTGTCTTCCTGGATGATCCCCTTGTCAATGAAAATCACTCGGTGGGCCACATCCCTTGCAAAGCCCATCTCGTGGGTTACGACAACCATGGTCATTCCCTCTCTGGCCAGCTGTTTCATGACTTCAAGCACTTCCCCCACAAGTTCTGGGTCCAGGGCCGAGGTGGGCTCATCAAACAGGATCACTTTGGGTTTGAGAGACAGGGATCTTGCAATGGCAACCCGCTGTTTTTGACCGCCCGAGAGCTGGTCCGGATAGTTTTTTTCCTTGTCCGCCAGTCCCACTTTTTTTAACAGCGAGCGTCCCAGCTCTTCCGCCTCGGAACGGTTCATCTTTCTGACCTTGATGGGACCCAGGGTCACGTTGTCCAGAACCGTCATGTGGGGAAAGAGATTAAACTGCTGGAACACCATGCCAGCCTCGGTGCGCACATGGTTGATGTCGGTTTCCGGGTCCATGATGTCCTTTCCATCCACAATGATGTGGCCGGAGGTGGGGGTTTCCAGTCGGTTTATGCAGCGAAGCACCGTGGATTTACCGGAGCCGGATGGGCCGATGATGCACACCACTTCTCCGGATTGGATTTCAAGATCAATGCCTTTGATCACCTCCAGCTGGTCATAGCTTTTATGCAGATTGACGATTTTGATCATTTCCATGGTTTTTTATCCCCCATGTGTTACCGTTTCGTTTTCATTTCAAGATGATTTTCCAGCATGCGAAGTCCCCTGGCAATGGAAAGGGTCATGACCAGATAGACCACTGCCACGGCAAGATAGACCTCAAAGGCTTTGAAGCTTACCGCCACAATCTCCTGACCTGTGCGCAGGAGCTCTCCCACACCAATGACCATCAACAGAGAAGTATCCTTCAGGCTGATGATAAACTGATTACCAAGGGGGGGAATCATGCGTTTAAATGCCTGGGGCCAGGTGATGTAAAGCATGGTTTGCCCCCGGGTCAGGCCGATGGAACGCCCGGCCTCTGTCTGTCCCGGATCAATGGACTGCACTGATCCCCGGACAATTTCGGCAATATAGGCACCGGAATTCACGGCAATGATGATAATTCCTGCGGTTAAGGGGGGGATTCTAAGCCCCATTGCCATGGGCACCCCATAGTATAGAAACATGGCCTGAACCAGCATGGGGGTGCCCCGGATGGCTTCAATATAAATAATTGCCAGGGTTCTTGGCACCATGTGGCGGGCAAGTTTCATTAATCCAAAAAAGGCACCCAGCACAAATCCTGCTGCAAGACCGCCAAGTGCAATGATAAGGGTAAATTTCAGTCCCCGCATGAGCATGGGAAGGGTCTCAAAAAAGACAGGCCAGTCAAATTGAAATTCCATGTTGAGTCCTTATACAAAAATGGGCGGTTGACCTGCAACCGCCCCTGGAAAGAGATTGGAAAATATCAGATGGGTTATTTGGGGTCTGTATTAAACCATTTAAGGTAGAGATCCCGGTAGGCTCCGCTATCCTTAAGGCTTTTCAAGGCAACATTAACCTTTTCCACCAGGGCGCTGCCCTTGGGAAAACCAATGCCGTAGGACTGTCCCATGTAGAGAGGGCCAACCACTTTTACCTTATCTTTTCCCACCTCACGAACATAGTTGGCAATAACCGGTGAGTCAAACATCACTGCATCGGCACCCCCCATCATGAGTTCCATGAACATGGCATCATTGTTGGGATAGAGTTTTACTTCCTTTGCCTTGGCATTCTTTTTCAGAAAATCTTCACTGGTGGTGCCAAGTTTGGTGGCCACAAGCTTGCCTTCAAGATCTTCTACCTTGGTGATGTCTGTATTTGATGCCTTGACCAGGAGGAGAAGACCTGCGTTGTAGTAGGGATCGGAAAAATCAACCACCTTGGCCCGTTCCGGCTTGATGGTGATGCCGGCAATACCGGCATCAAGCTGACCGGACTGAAGTCCCGGGATAATGCCGTTAAAATCCATGGGTTGCAGGTCATATTCAATGCCGATTTTTTTGGCAATTGCATCCCAAAGTTCCACGTCAAAGCCGGTGTGCTGACCGGTTTTCGGATCTTTGAACTCAAAGGGAGGAAAGTTGGTATCCGTTGCCACTGTGATTTTCTTTGCAAACCCTGTGGCTGTAAAACAGCACATCATCATCAGTGTGAGCAAAAGAGCTGTCAGTTTTTTCATGGATGTTCTCCTGTTTTATAAAAAATAAATGGGTCTCTTTCATTGTCGGCTCCAGGGCATTTAAAATGCAATGGGGATAAAGCCTGCATGTTGCGGTTGTTTGATGACCGGTTTTTACAGCGGGTTTCCATGGCCGGTGGATGAAAGAAAAGTATATACATTATTAATATGACATCCCAAGTGCTGTCAAGATTATACTGTCAGTGGCGGTTTTTATATGAAATTTCGTCCAAGATGCTGGAATACTTTGAGTTTTATTTTTTTCGTTGTGGCTGGTGCTTACAGCCATGTGGGTTATATGAAAATGAGACATCAGCCCTACCAACGGGCATCAGATCCACCCCATTTGGGCTCAAAGGCGATAAGCTTTTTGGGTTGTCGATTGTAACGAAAAGTAAGTTTTTTGAGAACGGTCATATTCCCATTTGGGGGAGCTTGATCACAATATCTGCCAGGAGAATCATAGGCTCATCCGGCAATGCTCGCTGCCCGGTCTGACCCAAAGAAGGTCTTGAAGGCATCAACAACTGTATCAATGTTATTTGAGCTGATGTTAAGATGGGTGACCAGCCGGAGATGATCATCATCGGAGATTAATATTCCCATATCCTTCATAAAGGAGGAGAGCCCTCCTCCCTTTCCCCGTGTGGAGACAAATACCATGTTGGTCTGCCCTGAATCCGGGGAGATATCAATGCCGTCAATGGCAGACAGGCCCGCTGCAAGCCGTGCTGCATGGTCATGATCAAGGGACAGGCGTTGAACATTGTTTTCCAGTGCATATATTCCGGCCGCTGCCAGAATACCGGACTGACGCATGCCGCCTCCCACCATTTTTCGCCATCTCCGGGCTTTTTGGATCAGTTCCCGGGAGGCACACAATACAGATCCCACAGGTGCTCCAAGCCCCTTGGACAGGCATACCGATACCGAGTCAAAATGTTTTGCAATGGCTGTAACCGGGCAGTTGAGTTTTACAGCGGCATTGAATATCCTTGCGCCGTCCAGATGGAATTTCAGTTTTCTGCTCGCTGCCAGGCCCGCTGCAGCGTCAAGATAGTCCATGGGTAGCACCTTACCTGCCTGGGTGTTTTCAAGGCATAAAAGAGTGGTGGGAGCAAAATGAAAATCATCGGGTTTGATATAGGCTTCCACCTGCTCAAGATCAAGGGTGCCGTCGGCTTCCAGATTCAAGGGTTGGGGCTGGATACTTCCAAGCACTGCGGCTCCTCCCGCTTCGTAGCGGTAGGTGTGGGCGTGCTGTCCGACGATGTATTCATCTCCCCTGCGGCAGTGGCTCATGAGGGCCAGCAGATTGCTCTGGGTGCCTGAAGCGCAGAACAGGGCAGCCTCTTTTCCCAGCATTTCGGCACACATGGTTTCAAGTTTAATAACGGTGGGATCTTCTCCATAAACATCATCCCCCACCTCGGCATTGGCCATTGCGTTTCGCATGGCTTCATCGGGTTTTGTTACGGTATCACTTCTAAGGTCGATCAATTGTTTTATTTTCCTTTTTTCAGCTTCTAATTATTCATTCCCATTGATATTGCGGATGATAAAGATACACACAAAACAAAATGCAGACAAGTATAATCTACGCTGGGAATTCGTCCTATGGCAAAGTAATCAAGTGGAAGGTTGAAACTCAATGACGGGGCAGGGTATTTGGCTGATTTAACACTTGGCGAACCTTGGTAAGCAATTGCAGGACAGTAAACGGTTTCTGAATAAACTGGACACCTTGTTCCAAAACACCATGATGGGCAATCACGTTGGATGTATAACCGGACATGTACAGAACTTTTAAATCCGGATGCTTTTTCCTGGACATCTGATAGGCATCCCGGCCGTTTATTCCAGGCATGATAACATCGGTAAGCATCAGGCTTACAGGTCCTTCATGGTTGTTCAGCATGTTCATGGCATCCTCTCCATTCTCTGACACAAGAACATTGTAACCGTTTTGTTTCAACAGAACCTGGGCAAGTTTACGCACAGACTCGTTGTCCTCCACCAAAGCAATGGTCTCTGTGCCCCTGGTGCCCATAATTGCGGTGTTGCTGTCCTTGTTTTTTTCGGCCACTTCCATTGTGCAGTTAAGCGGCAGGTATAGTTTAAAGGTTGTCCCCTTGCCAGGCTCGGAGTAGACCCATATATTGCCGTCATGTTGTTTCATAATACCGTAGACCGTTGCGAGCCCCAGACCTGTTCCCTGTTCTCCCTTGGTGGAAAAAAAAGGCTCAAAAATATTTTTGCTGGTTTCTTCATCCATTCCACAACCTGTATCACTTATGGCCACCAGAACGTATTTTCCCGGCTTGACACCTCGATGAAGCTTTATGTAATCTTCGTCTTCCAGGTCCACAATGGCAGTTTCGATGACAATAGTACCGCCGTTGGGCATGGCATCCGCCGAATTTACAATTAAATTCATGAGTACCTGTTCTATCTGCCCGATGTCAGCCGTGACAGTCGGGTTCGCGGGTGTCAGAATCAGTTCCAGCTCAATGTCTTCGCGAATGGTTCGCCGTAAAAGTTGCTCAAACCCTGAAATGGTGGTATTGATATCAATCTGCTTGACATTCAGGGTCTGCTTTCGACTGAATGCCAGCAATTGCCCTACAAGGTCACGGGCACGAATACCTGCCTGAAAAATCAAATCTACAGATTCCCGCCGCTCGTCTTCAATTTCAAATTCGTCCAGCAGCATCTCCGAGTATCCAAGTATAGGGGATAAAAGATTATTGAGATCATGGGCCACACCCCCGGCCAATCGTCCTATGGATTCTATCTTCTGAGCCTGCCGGTACTGTTCTTCCACATGATTCTTTTCAGCTTCAATCCTTTTGTATTCGGAAAGATCAACATCAATACAGAACAATTCCTTATCTCCGTTAATATTGCGAATCATGACATGGCTGGAGAATACCGAAACGGGATTTCCCCCCTTATCCTTCAGGAGCAATTCTCCGGCCGGAATTACTATTTCCTCTTCGTACCAGGCAGCAATGCTTTGTATAACGCCTTGACGCATGTCATCGGGTATGATGAGATCTTCAATTTTCTGGCCATGGGCCTCCTCACTGCTATAACCATACACATCCTGGCTTGCGCGATTCCAAAAAATCACGCGGCGTTCCCGGTCATAGCCCTGAACAGGGATGCTCTTAACTGCGTTAAACACTGCGTAAAGACGTGCCTCACTCTCGCGTAGTTTATCATCAGCAAGTTTACGTTCTGTAACATCCCTTAGAACTGCCTGGAGATAGAATTCTCCGTTCAATATTAACCGGCTTAAAACAACTTCCGTTTCAATGATAGTCCCATTTCTTATTTGATAGGTCCATTCAAAATGTTGTGGATGTCCAGCCAGTGCTGCGTTTGTAAAGATTTGTGATTTAGCCTTTAAGTCCTGCCCATCCGATTGATTCAGGGGTGATAATGCCCATGGGTGAAGGTCAAGCAATTCGTTTTTCTCTTCACATCCGAACATAGACAAAGAGGATGGGTTGCAATCAATAACAATATCGTCTTTCATAAGAAAGATGGCATCTTTTGCAGTTTCAAACAATGTTCGATATCGCTGTTCATTTTCCTGTGATTTCGCACGGATATTCTGTTCATTGCGAAGTGTTTCTTTAAGGCTGTGCAGCATCAGGATCGTCGTAATGCCTACAAGGGCATTAACAAGAAGAAAGTTTACCGCCATCACCAGCCATTTTTCAAGGGCCTTCTCTGCCAGAATGGCCCAATCCAGCATCCCCGCGTAAATTAAAAAAGCAAACACCAGCAATGTAAATACATTTAAAGCAAATATAAAAAATAGCGCCTTGAAATCATAAACACTGCTTATGATAATAGATGCTCCGAGAAGCCATATGTATCCGGTACCAATGGGGCCTAGAAAAAACAGCAATCCGGCGCCCAGCAAATATAAAATGGAAAAAACGGCAACAGCCCTAATATTAAGTGCGGTGTCCCGGGAGAATAAAACAATTACGGCTGCAATATATGCAGCACAGTCCAGAACAGCAACATTTACAAAACCTGTTGATACGGCCAGTATGATGGAAGGAATAAGTGCGAAGGGGCCAAGGAAAGTTGCTATGAAACAGATGATAAATAAAATCCGTTCCTGCCAGAGAGTAAAGGGATCGCCGGTCCACACATGCGCCGGAAGCCATTTTTTCTCCAGGTTCTGCCAGCATTGAGATAGCCTTTTTAGGCCGTTGATAGACATGATGCCACCACTTGGTTCATTATTTACAGAGATCGTTTGCTGCAATACGGAGTCAAGGCCTGACGTGGCCACCCTTATGATTAAATTTAAATAATTTTCAGTAAAGAATATTACATCAATAAAGATGCCACTGTCAATGGTTGAGCGTTTGTTTAAGAAACAAATACAACATTGTGTCGTGTCTATCTCGCTTTTCGATACTCCCACAAATATCTGATTTGAATCTTCAATATCTTCGCCAATTATATTTTTTTGCCTTTCTGTCTTCATGGGTTTTTCATAATAGGTGTGCTACCTGAAAATAATAAATAACAATTTTTCTGGCAGGAAAGGCAGGAAAAATGTTAATTGGTGTTATAATTTAAAAGAGGGCATGAAGCATGGACCATGTAGTTTTTTCTTTATTTTAAGACGCATAATCATGGATAGTGTGGCGGTAAAATGGTACAATGCCATAGTGATTTTCCCTTTGCACCATCGGAAAAAATATGAAACAACAGGAAAATAAATGCAGCAAAAAGTGGATTTACATTTCGCCAGGCCATATCTGACTATAGTAGTACCTTTTTACAATGAAGAAGAGAACGTTGAAGCAGTATGCCGGGAAATTATTTCCGTGGCAAACACATCCGCTTCTGCCATGGCTTTTAAAAATGGCTGGGAGCTGATCATGGTTAATGACGGTTCCAGTGACACCACCCCTTCCCTGATGGATGCCCTTGCCCGGGAATTTGCTTTCTGCAGGGCCGTTCACCTGGCACCAAACAGTGGGCAGTCAGCAGCCCTTGAAGCAGGATTTTCAAGGGCCCTGGGAGAGGTCATTGCCACCCTTGACGGAGATGGACAAAATGATCCTTCAGATCTGCCTGGACTCATTGACAAGATGGCGCAGCTGAAGGTGGATATGCTTTGCGGCATAAGAGCACAAAGGGCAGATGGCCTGATCCGGAAATTTTCAAGCCGGGTGGCAAATGGGCTCAGAGCTCGACTGTTAAAGGATCATATCTCCGATGTGGGATGTTCCCTTCGGGTATTTCGACGCTCCTGCCTTGCCCGGATTCATTTTTTTCGCAATGCCCATCGATTTTTTCCGGCATTGATGATCATGGCAGGCTATAAAGTTGCTGAAACCCCTGTGTCCCACCGGCAACGACTCCAGGGCGTGAGCAAATATGGCCTTGGTATCAACAGCCGGCTCTGGGTGGGGCTTGCCGACCTTGCAGGGGTGTGGTGGCTCCAGAAAAGGGCCTTGAGATATGAATTGACAGAATATCAATCATCAACACCGGACAGGGAAACTTCCCATGAATAGTTGTCCCCGGGAATCGGAAATATGCGTTCGTCGGAATCCAGATGGGGTCAGAGCAATTATGCAACCGCTTTGCATTGGCCTCATGTTTTTGTTGCTTCCCCTTATGGTTCAGCTGTTGGATCTCCATGCTTTTATCATTAAAATCAATGCCTTTACAGAGGCATTGGAGACAAGACCCTTTGGTATTCTCCTTGCATCTGTGGTGTACCTGCTGACAGGGGGGGTGTTGATCAGCTTCGGCGTTCCCCGGTTGTGGATTAGCGCCGGAGCTGGAGTTATCTTTAATCCGTGGCTTGGTACTGCCGTGGCTCTGGGTGCCTCTCTTCTGGGTGCAGCAGTTCTTTTTCTGGTGGGATGGTGGTTCCTTTCCCCGGGGAAATGGTCTTTTCTGGAAAAACGATTGGGGCGATATCGACAGGCGTTTCAACAAAAAGCATTTTTGTGGGTTCTCTATGCACGGCTGTTTCCCTTCAGCAATTCCACGGTTGTCAGCCTTTTCAGCGGATATTGCAGGGTGGGCCTTTTCCCCTATCTGGCGGGCTCCCTTATCGGCTTTACCCCCCTTACCATCATCATGTGCCTGTTTGGCAGCGGAGGTACCGGCGGCAGAACCTTGCATCTGATACTGGGCTTTGTGCTCATCATTTTACTGCATCTTTTCACCCTCATATTAAAGAAATGGCTGCCCATGGCGGCCCCCCACTGTTCCCCAAGGAGAAGTGATGATGGAAGCTGTTAAAAAAAAGGCGGTACCGGTTCTGTTAATTGTGCTTTTTGCCATGGCCGTATGGACTCCTCAGTATGTTCTCCGGGGATTCTGGGAACCCGATGAGCCCCGGTATACCTATGTGGCCTGGGAGATGGCCCAATCGGGCAACTACTTTACGCCCCAGCGCAACGGAGAATTCTATGCCCACAAGCCCCCTCTCATGTTCTGGCTTATCCAGGCTGCCACCCTTTTTACCGGTGGGGAGTTTAACGGTGTTGCCGGACGGCTTCCCACATTGCTGGGGATTATCCTTGCGTTGTGGGCCTTTACCAGACTTTCGGCCATGTGGTTCGATGACAGGACTGCCTGGTGGGCCATGTTTATTCTTTCCACCTCGTTTCTTTTCTGGCACAAAGCCGGTACCGGTCAGATAGACATGTTGCTTTTGGGGTTGGAGATGTGTGCCCTCTATTTTCTGTTTAAGAATGATATTTCCCCTGATCTCAAATACACCCTTGGGGGATTTTCCTTCATGGGGCTTGGCATTCTTGCCAAGGGACCTGTGGGATTCATTGTTCCCTGTGGTATTTATCTTTGTGGTAATTTGCTGTCCGGCCAGGGCAAAACCATCTTAAAAAAACAGTGGGTGTGGGGCATTCCCCTGGCATTGATTTTCCCTTTGATTTGGCTGCTGCTGGCAAAGCTAACCGGTGCTCCCGGTGCCTATTTCAATGAATTGATATTTGATCAGAATCTGGGACGGGTCCAGGGCAGCTTCGGGGGGCATTACAAGCCCTTTTACTACTATATTCAATACCTCTTTATTGATTTCATGCCATGGACTTTTTTCATGCCCCTTGCCGGGGTGATCCTTGTCCGGCACACTGGTTTGAAAAAACAGACCCGTTGTTTAGTGGGGTGGATTCTATTTGTGGTGATTTTTTTCAGCCTGTGCGGTGGCAAGCGAAATCTTTACATTCTGTCGGTGTATCCTGCGGCGGCGCTTCTTCTGGCATCGGTTATGCCATCCATGCCCAGGGTATCCGAACGGTGGCAAAAATGGACTGTGTATCCGCTTCTAGGGGCTTTTTTATTGCTGGGGCTGGGCCTTGTCATCGCCCTTTTTCTGGCAGTGCCCCTTCCAAAGATTGTCATTGCCGGGGGAGCTGCTATGTTGATTACAGGCTCGTTGATTCTGGCACGTCTCCATCTGTATGTGCCCATGGAAAAGGCCTGGTTTGGCACCTTTATTGTTTTTCTGGTGCTCCTGCAGTTTTACATTGGTACGGCGGTTTTTCCGGCGTTGAACCCGGTTAAGACACCGGAAGTGGTCTCCCGGCAGATTGCACAGGTGTTATCCGAAGATCAACCCATTCTTTACTACGGCATGAACGGCGAAATCATTTCCCTTTATGCAGGGCGAAAGGGGAAACGCCTGGATGACATTTCGTTGCTGGTCTCCACCATGAAGCAGACCGGCAAAGGGGTGCTGGTCTTTTCCATGAACCAGCGGGAACTTGTGAGCCCATGTCTTGAAAATTCTGAAACGATTGAACCTTTTTCCCTTGGAAACAAATCGCTGGCCTGGGTGGTTTACAACGATGAGGAACGTTTATGATGGGGCCTGTTTTCAGCTTTTCATTCTTAAAAACTTAATTTTTGATGTTCGCTTTTCGTGGTGGGATCAGGCTTGCGTTATTGACGATTTCGTTGCAATTTGTTAAGATACAGATTATTGTCAAAAGCATAGAGCCTGATAAAAACTCAGGATCTAATAACAAAAGCAAAGGAAATTTGGTATATGTGTCACAGATATTCCGCTGCTGAAGCCCTGGAGATGGGTCTGGTCAATGTCGTAGTGCCCCACGATCAACTGGATAGTGAGTTGTGAATGTTAAAACCATAGAGTATTCTATTTAAATACAATGGGTTATCATCGTTTTAAGGGGATAATACCCTGAAACACAATATGAGCCAAAAAGTTAATGCATTTGTCATTGGGAGGGGGCAGGCTTGCATTCTGGGTATTATCGGTGGCGTTTGGGGATCGCCCCGGCTTTGGTCGATAACGCCAATAATACAAGCCTGACCCCTCTCAGCTACAGCATTCATAGAGGTTCAGGAGCGTTTTCTAAAATTGTAATCTCTTCACCGTGGGTGTGTGGGCTTTAAACTCAATTTCCGGGGCCTTGGGTAAAGTCATGCGATGGCTTTCAAAAAAAGGAGTTTCCTTGATTTTTTTATTATAGGCCATGATCATCAGCGTTTCCAGGTTGACCACATCCTCAATGTTATAGGCAAGAAGTGTTTCCAGGGATTTTATGTTTCCATGGTTTTTGTAATCCCACCATAGCCGTACGGCAAAGTAACCATCAACGCCGACCAGATCTCCCCGGTCAATCCCCAGCTTTTTTTCGCATTCTTTAAGTCCACCGCCATATCCCAGGCTTTTGAGAATATACCTCAGATCAATGTGGACATGGTCCATGGTGATATTGAAATATCTTTCAATAAAAGGGATATCAAAACATTTTCCGTTGTATGTGACAACGGTGCTGTAATTAAAAATATCCTGGGCAAATGTGTCCAGAGTCTCTCCATTGACATAATATTTAATGTTTTGGCCATCATAAAGGGCTATGGTGGTGATCTTATCCCAAGCTTCAAGCCCTGTGGTTTCAATATCAATGTATGCGGTGTCATGGCGTACCTGGGGAAAAATTCGCCATACCAGGGCCGAGGGCAGCAGGTTTTCAAAAAATTTAAAATTGTCCTCTTCAAGGTTTTTCAGGGAGATATCCACATGCTTTCTGAGGGTGGCCAGCCGTTTGGTGGAAATGGTGTTTATCGACTCTGACTTCACATCTTCCCATTTTTTTATGCCGGCTTTCCATAGATTGGCTTCTGTCCCGGCTCCGATACCTGGAATATGGTGAAAGGTGTTTTTTAGCATGTGTCTCCTGGTTTTCAAAAAATATTAAAGTGAGCGCCATGGGTGAGCCATGATGTATACTTGGATTTTTATGAAAAATCAAATAGGGAAAAAAGGGCTTGCTCACAACATGCACCACCCGTCTCAGCTGGCGGAGCAATGGGGTCAGGCTTGATGAACGGTAAGTCAATAAAAACCGATGCCCTGATATCAAAGATATCTTATTGCAGTCGCAAAAAATGCCGCAACACCGCCGCAGAGTTTTGTACAGAACTTTGCCGGCAGCCATTTATTCTCTCCCATCCGGATTTTAACCGTCGGTCCTGGAGTCTCACCAGATCTGCTGACCCTGCTTTAACCGCAGGTGCTTGCGGGCTTATTTGATTTTATCAAAATCACCGCTGGTGGGGAATTTCATCCCGCCCTGAGAATTCAATAGCATATAGCTCAATAAAAAATCGTATCAATGAAAAATGGGACATGACAGCCATTCTAATTGTGAAACCAAAGGGGGGTAAGTTCAAGAAAATTATCCTTTTTATCAAGGTGATTTTTGATCCGCCCTGGTGAGTATTTCAGCCAGAGGTTTCCCGGCATCGGCTGCTGTGGTAAAGGTCACCTGAAAGATTGTACAACCTGACCATAGAACTCGAGGGTTTGGTCATTAAGAGTGGTGTTTTGTACGTAAGCAGCTTATAATCACGAAGTCAAAATTTCCGCGATTCGGGAAATAAACGAGGATCAATCCGCTCCATTTGTCTGAACCGAACGGTGCATTTAAATAGGGTGGGTACTGTTGTTATCAACCCCAGAACCGGAGATGCTCAAGTAATGAACCATACCGTTAATGGGCCGCAATGTATTATGAAAGAAAGAGGGACAGCCTTAACATGAAACCATCAATGGAAGTAAAAGCGACCGGGGGAACCCTGGGAACCTTTGCAGGGGTTTTTACGCCAAGCCTTCTGACAATCCTGGGTATTATTCTTTTTCTTCGTCTGGGGTTTGTCATTGGTAACGCGGGTCTTGCCTCGGCCCTTATCATCCTTGCCCTTGCCAACCTGATCTCCATTCTGACCAGTTTTTCCCTGGCCGCTGTGGCCACAAATCTGAAGGTCAAAGGTGGCGGGGATTATTACCTGATTTCCAGAACACTTGGACTTGAGTTTGGCGGTGCCATTGGTATTGTTTTATTCCTTGCCCAGTCGGTGTCCATCGCATTTTACTGCATTGGTTTTGGAGAAGCCGTGGCTGCCATCTTTGCCCCGGGCCTGTCCCTTTCTCCCCAATGGATCGGTGGGCTTGCCGTATTGTTTCTCTTTCTTCTGGCCTGGATGGGAGCTGACTGGGCCACTCGGTTCCAGTATGGGGTCATGGCCTTTCTGACACTGGCGCTTATGTCCTTTTACATTGGCGGTGCCATGCACTGGGATGCTGGCTTGCTGGCTCAAAACTGGGGTTCACAGAAAAGCTCCTTTGGATTCTGGATGCTGTTTGCCATCTTTTTTCCGGCTGTTACGGGTTTTACCCAGGGGGTGAGCATGTCCGGAGATCTTAAAGATCCGCTCAAAAGCCTTCCTTTGGGAACCTTCATGGCCGTGGGGATTTCCATCTGCGTGTATTTTACAGTGGCAGTCCTTATGGCAGGCGCCCTGCCCGGTGAGATTCTAAGAAACGACTATGGCTCCATGAAACAGGCTTCTGCCTGGGGATTTTTCATTGATGCCGGGGTTATTGCCGCAACCTTGTCTTCGGCCATGGCCTCCTTTCTAGGGGCGCCCAGAATCCTTCAGTCTTTGTCGTCGGATAAGATCTTTCCCATTTTAAACCGCTTTGCCAAAGGGTTTGGCCCCACAAACAATCCACGACGCGGGGTGCTTTTTTCTCTTGTTATCGCCCTTGGAACCATTGCCCTTGGTCAGCTGGACCTCATTGCACGCATTGTATCCATGTTCTTCTTGATTTCCTATGGACTGCTCAATTATGCCACCTATTTTGAAGCCAATTCGGCAAGTCCGTCTTTTCGGCCCCGGTTTCGATATTATCATAAGTGGATCAGCCTGGCCGGTTTTCTGGCCTGCCTGGGGGTGATGCTGGCCATTGATTTCATGACAGGGCTTATTGCCATTGCCATTATTACGGCCATTTATCAGTATTTGAAACAGACCTCAGGGCCGGCACGATGGGCGGACGGTCAACGCTCCTATCATCTTAAAAAAATCCGGGAGAATCTTCTGGCGGCCCAGGAGGACCTGGAACACCCCAGGGACTGGCGTCCCTGTGTGCTTGCCATGACCCGGGAAACCCAGGCCAGAAAACAGCTTTTAACCCTGGGGGCATGGTTTGAAGGCGGCAGCGGATTTACGGCCTCACTGACGGTCCTGGAAGGCCGGGGAGTCCGCATGGGACGGGAGTGGCTCAAGGAAAGGGAAGCCCTTAGCCTGGAACTTCAGCAGTTGAAACGCCATTCCTTTCCGGTGGTGATCACCGCGGCATCCCTTGAAGAAGGTCTTCAGGCCGCCGTGCAATCCTTTGGTATCGGGGCCGTTCGCACCAATACTGTCCTTTTAAACTGGCAGGAGTGTACAGCCTTGGAAAGCTCCGGAGAATCAGGCCTCATACCCCTTGTGCGGTCGGCTTCCCGGCATCGGTGTAACACCGTAATTCTTTCCATAAAACCCGACGGATGGACCCCGATAGAAGCCGTTAAGCCGGAAGACAAAAGAATTGACGTGTGCTGGAAAGGCGACAATACAAGTCATCTGATGCTGATGTTTGCCCATCTAATGGCCCGGGATGCGGCTTGGGAAGATTGTGTCATACGGGTGCTGGCCATGAATTATGACACGGACTCCCCGGAAAATATGGCTGCTCTTCAGACGGCTCTTGATGATATCCGGATCACTGCCCAGGCCCTTATTGTGCCGGAGATCAGTGATGATGAGATTGTGGAATATACAGCGGATGCCACTCTTGTGTTTATGCCGTTCTCTCTGGGCAATAACCAGGTATCAGGCCCTACGGGAACCCCCTGTGAAGATTTGCTTGGACGACTGAATACCGTTGCTATGGTGATGACGGCTGAAGCTATAAATCTGGATGCCGAACCCGAGGAAGGCCCGGTGCAGGAACTTTCCGCCCTCATGGATGCCCTTGAACATGCCGAAAAACGTGCGCTCAAGGCCAACCAGGAAGCCGAAGTCACCCGGGAGAAGGCCCGGAAGAAGATGGCTGCTGTGGAGTTATCCGGCGGGGTCATGGATGAGGCCCAGCTTGTCGGATTAAAAGACGCCTTGTCAGCCCAGCGGGATGCCGAGGTGGCGATGAAAAAAGCAGCCAGGGAAAGTAAAAAATCCCAGGATATTGCCGAAGAGGCCGAGGCCAAGGGGATTCCGGTGGAGGGTCGGGGCAAAGAGTGACATAAATATGGTGGAGTTAAAATCAAGCCCTGTATTCTTTATAACGGGCATGTCCTGTCGGACACAACGAAGATAGGGTCGTAGACGCGGAGCCAAATGGCATTATGCCGCCCCTCCCCCGATGGGCAATGGTCCCGGACCGGAGCTGTAGACAGCTCGATTGTCCGGTTCCTATTGCCCATCGGGGGAGGGGCTCTGCTGAGGTAGACTTGAAGGCTACCTTCTCATACTCATATAAACATACATGGCAGTAAGCACCTGCCACAACGAAAGTTGAAACGCTCATCATTGCAGCACGTTGGACGGAGTTTCATATAAAAAAATCGTTACATGTGGTGTCTTGTAAAACCCTTATTTTTTAAGGGCTACCCGCCTGCCACCAGGGGCAGCAGGCGGATGATGGAATTGTCGGGAATTTTTGTCTCATGGAATTTAGGGCTGGATATCAGCTTGCCGTTAAGTCTTACAACAGAGCAGAAGCGGGTGTTATCAATCTCTTTTAATAGAGATTTTATGGTCATTCCTTCCGTCCATTGGTGTTTCTTATCATCCACTTCTATCATGGATAATCCTTCCTTTTATAAGAAACTCCGTCCAAAGTGCTGTAATAATGAGAGTTCCAATTTTCGTTGTGGCAGGTAATTACCGCCATGTGGGTTATTAGAAAATAAAACTTCCGAGCATCCTCAGCAGAGCCCCCCCGATGGGCAATAGGAAGCGGCCAATTGAGCCGTTTACGGTTCCGGGCCGGGCCCATTGCCCGTCGGGGGGGCGGCATTATGCCATTTTTGTTTTTTGTTGTGATGAGTGCACCCACTAAGTTGTGGTGGTTTACAACCCAGATGTCTGGTACTTCAACGTAATATTATTCAACCCCGTTTTTTTTGAGAACCTCAAGAACCTCAGGAAAATCAATTCCCAGCCGTTTAACCGTCTCCACAGTGGGGATACCGTTCTCCGTCCAGCCGCGTCTTTTGTAAACCGCATCTTTAAGGATTTCATACTGCTCTTCTCTTTTTTCGCGCAGGGCAGCCACCTTGGCCGGGGTATCCATTCCGGAGATGTCCATGCTGTATTTTTCAATGAGCTGGGTGTCGTAGCGCTCTTTGCGGCTGTCGTATTCTTCCGGGGTGACAGGTCCCACCGCCCTGTAGGGAACCGTATCATGTTCCCTTGTTCCGTATCCCATTTTCAGGTTGAAGACCCGCTGAAAATTGTACACGGCTTCGCTCATGGTAATCAGATCCTCGGGTCCCACCTTTCTGCCGGTAACCGCAGAGAAGAAATCCGCATACCATCCCACGTGTTTTTCAACTTTTGCCGGTTCTGCTGTGTTTTTATTATCTTCAGGGACAATGTCATTCCAGGGAAGTTTGCAGAGTCCGCAAAGGCCAAACCAGGTTCTGAACATGGGAAACCAGTGCAGGGCCTCTGCTTTGTTTTCAAAGGTGGGCATGAAATTGTGGACCATATCAAGGAAAATTAGCCAGGCTTCATCATGCTGGGGGCCTTTAAGGGCAAGGCCGTAGCCGCCCTGCTGGGCCAGGGATTCTTTGGTGATATATTCAGAAAATTCAAGTCCTTTGGATTCCATGCCGATGTCGGTCATAAATTTAGGGTCAGCGCCGAAGTCTCTGGCAAAAATGGTTTTCATCTGCCGGATACCTTTACCCACAATGGCACCAAAGCCCTCTCCCCGGGCCATCTGGTGGATAATTTCCAAGGCATTGAGACGATTTCCAAAGCTTAAATCCATACCGCCGGTATGGGTGGTGGTAATCTGGTTATTTTCAAAACATTCCATGACAAATCCGATGGAGGTTCCAACGGAAATGGTGTCGATGCCATAGGCATCGCAGTAAAAGTTGATTTCAAGAATGGTATGGGCATCAAAGATACCAAGGTTTGATCCGCACCCGGCAACGGTTTCGTATTCAGGGCCGTCCACAAAAACCTTGGTGCCTTTGTATGGCCCGGTAAACGGAGAGAAATCTTTTACCCCATGGGCACAGGCCACGGCACAGCCTTTCCAGCACCCGTCAAATCCTTTGTCAAAGATGTGTTCATAGACCTCTTCACCAATGACTTTGCTCTGGGGATGGGAACCGAATTTGAAGTTATGCACCGGCAGACAATCGTGGTCATTCATGATGGGGATCAGATGGGTGGTACCCACAAGAGCCATGCGGTTCTGTTTGGGGTCCAGTGTATGGATCTCCTTGGCATGGGTTTTGGTTACGGTTTTTAAGCCATCCAGATCAAAGGGTTGGTTGCTTTTCATTGAAATAGCGCCATATCTTGCCACAACCGCCTTGATTTTCTTATCGGCAAATACGGTGCCGATGCCACCGCGTCCGGCTTGTTTGTAGCGAACCATTTTACGTCCGGCATCCCACCATGAAAAATTAAGGCATCCGAAAAAGGTATTTTCGGCACCGGGTCCTGCCGTTACCACAGAGACGTTCACCGGTTTTTTATCGTCAAAATAGTGGGTTAGAATTCTGGACATTTCATAAGCGTCCGTGGGAAGGTCTGACGCATGGAAGATTTTTATCTTGTTTTCAATGCCGTCAATGAGGACAACGGTATCCGCCTCTGCCTTTCCATCAATCTGAATGACATCAAAGCCGGAGAATTTCTTGTAAGGCCCGAAATATCCGCCAACATTGGAGTCCATGGGGGCCCCGGTGAGGGGCGAAATGGCAGTGACAATACTTTTGCCGCCGCCCGGATATCCCGGCGTTCCCCCCAGGGGGCCAGATGAGATGCACACGGCGTTTTCAGGATCATTCCATTTTGTCTCACCTGTTACAGAATTCCACATGAGCCAGAGATCATAGCCTTTGCCGCCAATGAACTTTTCTTTTATTTTTTTTTCAATGGGACGGATAATAATGTCTGAATTTTGAAGATTAACGCGAAGAGACTGGTCCGTGTACCCCATTTTGACCTCAGCCTTTTCGTAAGAAATAGATTTTATCTCTTTTAAGCTTATCTGATCCATTTTTTTAACTCCTTTTATTTAAAGATATTTTCAGTCTTGATATGGCTTTTGTATTATAGCGGATTGGTTTGTCCTCAAGCAGCCTGCGCTTCTTAACGCCCGGCAGGGCAAAAGGGCTGATCGCCTTTGGCTCCGAATGGGCCGGACCGGGTGACCGTTGGGGGTTCAGATGCTGCATTTTTATATAAAGCATATATTGTTTGAGCAATATTTGAATGGTTGAACCTTTCTACCTTTGATAAGATATTCAATAAACTTTGTCAATCAAAGTTTATTGAAATCATGATAAAAAGGATATCAAGTACCTCTGGTGCCTTAACTCGGTGTTCACGTTTTAGTTGGCCGATCCGGAACAAGATCGTCGTCAAGCCTTTGCCCTGCTGGACTAAAGTGCCGAAACTGCGGGGAGGTGTGTGCTGTTGTGGGGATATTCAGTTTGGGCTTATACAGGCCCCTTCTGAATATCTGATTCAGAAGGGGCTGTTTTTCAGCTTAGAATGTAGCCTTGTGCCAGGGCCTCATAATCGGCCACCTGGGAGTTTACCCATTCCGGGCTGCGCTTGAGTTCCCGGGCCATGATTTTTGCCACCTCCTTTGCCATGGTTATGCTGACCCTGGCATCCAGCAGAAGCATTCTTATTCTTCGGGAGAGAAAATCTTCCACGGTGCGTGCCATTTCGTGGCGAACGGCCCAGACCACCTGGGCCCGGGTATATTCATAATCCGGGTGCAGACGTTTACCTAAGTTCGGCCGGGACTGGATCATCTCGTTGATGGCCGCCCGGTCTGCCCCGTAAAAATAACCCGGAGAATCAAATTGAATATTTTTGACATAGCCGTGGATGGGCATGTTTTCCGTGACGCATTTCTTTTCCCGCAGGCCCCCCACCATCCAGGCCTTGTTCACCGTGTCTTCGGCCATTTTTCGATAGGTGGTCCACTTGCCGCCGGTGATGGTGACAAGTCCAGACAAAGAGACCATGAGCCGGTGACTTCGGGAAATCTCCTTGGTACTCTGACTCTGGTTATCTTCCTGGGCTGCCAGGGGGCGGAGCCCTGCAAATACGCTCAAGACATCTTCTCTCTGGGGATCTTTTTTCAAATATTGGGCAGCCGTTGTCAGTATGAAATCGATCTCTTCTTCCAGGGCTCTGGGTTCCAGATGGATGTCTTCGGTTTGAAGGGGGGTGTCTGTGGTTCCCACCACCACTTTGCCATGCCAGGGAACGGCAAACAAAACACGGCCATCGGATGTTTTCGGGATCATGATGGCTGAATCACCCTGGAGAAACGACCTGTCCAATACAAAGTGTATCCCCTGGCTGGGCCTTACCAGGGGAGCTGCCTCTTTATCATCCATTAAAAGAATATCATCCACAAAAACCCCGGTGGCATTGATGACCACCCGGGAGTGGATGGTATGCCTTTTTCCGGACTCCGCATCCAGGGCCTCCACACCACAGATCAGGTTGCTTTCGTCTTTGATAAGTCCTGTCACCGGCATGTAATTGAGGACAATGGCTCCGTTTTCCACGGCGGTCTGGGCCAGGTTGATTGCCAGCCGGCTGTCGTCAAACTGACCGTCATAGTAGATGACCCCCCCGTTGAGGTGATTTTCATCCAGGTTGGGAATGGCCTTTAAGGTTTCTTCCCTGGATATTTTCTCCGATGGTCCAAGGCCCAGGCGCCCGGCCATCATGTCATAGACTTTCATGCCGATATTGTAAAAGGGTCCTTCCCACCAGTCATAGTTGGGAATGATAAAGGCCTGGTTTTTCACCAGGTGGGGGGCGTTTTTGCGCAGTAATCCCCGCTCGTTCAGGGCTTCAAGCACAAGAGAAATATCACCCTGGGCAAGGTAGCGGACACCGCCATGGACAAGTTTGGTACTTCGACTGGAGGTTCCCTTGGAAAAATCAGATTGTTCCAGGAGCACGGTGTCATAACCCCTTGATGCGGCATCCACCGCAATTCCAAGGCCCGTTGCACCGCCTCCGATAACAACAATATCCCATTTTTTGTCCGGGTTCTGCCCTAACTGGTCCAGCTGAAAATCGCGTTGCATGGTGTTATTCTCCTTAATTCCTGGGGCTATGTACTAAATGATATGTTAATATTCGGGGTGGTAATGTACATGTCTGAGGATCTAATTATTTGCATCAGTCATATAACCCACAACGAAGATAGGGTCGTAGACGTGGAGCCAAATGGCA
>NZ_BAAHYK010000063.1:0-21623 GCF_054657595.1 Desulfocicer niacini | reverse complement strand
CTCAGGGCTTTTTTGTTTTGGGCACACTTCAAAACGCATTTTCAGCGAAAATCTGGGCTTGGTCACAACATGGACCACAATTGAAGACTTCTGTGTGTTTTTTTAGGGGCTTTTTTATGTGCTTTGAATCATGTCGCTCCAAGGTGTTTTTTACTGAATTGCTACCGGTTTTTTTCCCAGCGGTGCAAAACATACCATGGCCAGTCGGAAATGGGCAAATCCGAATGGAATTCCGATGATGGTCAGACACAGCGATGCCCCCACAAGGATATGTGAAACAGCAAGCCAGATGCCGGCGAGAATGATCCATAAAAAATTAGCAAGTCCGGTGCCTGCAATTCTATCCTCGCCCATTACCCGGGAATCAACAAGCTCCTTTCCAAAGGGAAAGGCGGCAAATCCTGCGATTCTGAATGCTGCATAGGCAAAGGGAATGCCTATAATGGTTATAAATAGCAGGCTGCCCAGTATCATCCATAAAAACCAGGAAATCAAACCACCTCCAAAAAAAAACCAGATAATATTTAATAGCAATGTCATTTGTTTGTTCCTTGACGCAATTGCGTTACCGCCTGGCCAGCAATTCCCCAGTTATCGGTTTCCACCTCATCAATGACCACCACCGTGGTGGCGGGATTTTTACCCAGTACGTCTACCAGCAGCTGGGTAGCGCCTTTTATCAGTGCCTGTTTTTGTTCGGTGGTGACGTTTTCGTTGGTAATTTTAATATTTACGTAGGGCATCATGGATCTCCTCATATTTACTTTGGGCTTGATCATAAAGATGGGCCGGGCCCGTATGATAACATATTTCAATATTCGTTGTGTTCGGCAGGACATGCTCGTTATAGAGGAATGACATCCAGGGCTTCTTTGATGTGTCTGCAGAAAATTTCTGTAATGCCGTCGATGTTGCCCAGGCCATGGGAGACCACCGTAACTTCAATATCATTGCGTTCAAAAGTTTTTTGCCATGAATCGGCCTCCTGGGTGAGATCTTCAATAAAATGAACCCCTGCCACCAGCAGCAGGGGAATTATCCGTACTTTTTTAAAACCCTTTTCCTGAATTCTGCCCAGGGTTTCTTCCATTCCTGGAAATCCTTCCACCACCCCCGTAAACACCCTGGTTCCATATTTTTTTCTCATGATGGTTTCCAGGGCAAAATAGGCGGTCCAGGAGGGGTGGTCCGTGCCGTGGCCCACCACGACAATGGCTTCATTTTTATCCGTTGAAATCACCGGGCTCAGTGCCTTGCTTACTTCCTGAAAGTCCAGGGGAGAAGACAGCAGGGGCAGCCCCAGTGACAGGCGGATATTTAGATGATTGCGTGCGGTCGCCAGTCGGTGCAGTTCATGGGCACCGATGAGATGAAGCGATTGCAGTACGGCCCATGAATGACCCTGTTTTTGAAGATTTACCAGCACTTCTCCAGGATCTTTGATATCCAGGCGGCTTTTGTTTTTTAAGGCTTTTTTAACCATCCGGGATGTGTACGACCAGATGATGGTGTAATCGGGAAGCCTTTTTTTAAACACGGCGTCCATGTGTTCATAGGTTGAGAATGATTTGGCTGTGGTGCCGAAGGCGGCCAGAACAATGGGGACTTCTTGTCGTGTGGGATTAAGAGGGGGCATTTGAGGCTCCTGTAAAAGTTTGTTCCCTTGAGTTTTCATCTCTGAGTTTTGTCTTCTGGCGGGGCAGATAAATAATCAGAGGAATTTTTTTGGATTTTCATTTATCCAGGTAAGGGAGTTGTTTTATTGTGTGCCCGTTGATTTACGTATCATGGTGCAGGGGTTGAAGTTATTTTTTTGTAAACGGTCGGCTTGGCACTGTAAATATGTGGGCCGTGTACCATGGTTGCTTAGCTGGGACTGCGTAGAATACGAATGCTGTGTGAGCGGGCCCAAATAAGTTAAAATGGTGTGCTGGCCGAATCTTTATTATTTATTTCTTTTCTTTCAAGAGTTTAAGTGCCTGGTGCGCTGATTTTTTTTGTTTTTTAAATTTACTCGCCTGCTCAAAGGCTGTTTTTGCCCGGTTCGGCTGATCCAGATTCCATGCACAATAGCCTAACAGCAAAAGATATTCTCCGGGTTTTTTTGCTTTTTTGATTATTTGTTCATAAACTTCGGCTGCCTTATTATATTGTTTCATCTCATAGAGAAGGGCTGCTTTTCTTGTTAAAAGCTCAAAATCAGATTTCAGGGCAAGCCCCCGGTCAATCCAGACAATGGCTTTGTCAGGCTCATGAGCTGCAGTGCAGGCATGAATCATTCGCTTTATTATTTTGAAATTTTCATCTTTAGAAAGGATGGTTTCGTAAATCTTTGATGCCTGGGAAGGAATACCCATAGATAGATAAAGATCCGCCATCAGGCGTTGTTCTTCGCTGGAGGTGGGAGTGAGATAGCTGTAAATGACAAGATGGCTTAGGCCGTTTTTAAGGTCATTGCGGTTGAGATAAAGATGGGACACGGCCTTCCACCACCGGGGTTCTGTGGGATCGGTGCGGGTGAGCATCTTTCCGTATGCCAGGGCCTTTTTTTCCATTTTGAGCTGCAGATATTGGTAAAGCAGAATTTCCTGCCATTTTTTCTTTTTTTTGCCGGTGAATTTTTTTGCCAGGATTTCCACATGGGGCAGGGCAGTGGTATTTTTATCCATGGCAAAGAGAATGCTTACAAAGGTTTCCCGTCTTTCCAGGGAAAATGCGTTTGGATGTTGTCGTATCAAACGTTCGAAGATCTTTAATGCACGGGTATTCTCATGGGACTGAAAATAACAGATGGCGGCATAATAGAGATGATCGGCATTTTTGGTGTCACTGGTGTCATAGCCCTTTATGAAGGCATCTGCGGCATCTTTCATCCGTCCCAGATCATATCGGCATTTGGCCAGGTTGAGCCATGCCGGTGCAAGCTCCGGTTTTTTTTTCACCGCCTGTTCATAGGCTTTTATCGCTTTGTTTAGCCAAGTTTTATGTTGTTTTGTATTTGATTCAGAACCCATGAGCAGGGTGTTGCCAAGGAGAAAGTCAATGTAATAATGGCTGTATCCTTTTTTTGCAGCTGTGGAGGCATCAACTTCTTTTTGCTTGTCCCTGAATTTTTCAAGGACAGTGATGGCCGCTTCAAGTTGTCCTTGTTGGATCAGGGTCTGTGCCTTGGTGACGCACATGCCGGCTGCCAGGGGAAGTGCTGTTTCTGGGCTGGTGGCAGCACCGGCGGTGATGAGTCCCATGTTCAATAAAATCATTAAACCGGTGGCCAGTACCAGTAGGGGCTGTGAAATATGGGTTCTGAAAAGGCCCCTTGTGTTAAAGTGTTTCATTATTTCTCCAGCTCAAATCGAATGGTGGTCTCTGCCAGTGTGTCCACAGGAATGCCCTCCACGGTGCCGGGTTTGAATTTCCATTGGGAGATGCAGTTGATGACGCTTTTGTCAAATACATTTTCCGGTTCTGCTTCAAGGATGGTGGGTTGTTCTACCCTGCCCTGGGTGTTTACCCGGAATTTTACTTTTACCCATCCTTCAATGCCCCGTCTCATGGCCCGCATGGGGTACATGGGTGGAATTTTGGCAATGGGCGTGAGGGGGTTGTCCAGTTCTCCCATTTCATAGATTCCCTTTAATGTGGGGGCCGCCATGGAAAAATGTTCCATGGGTGGCATGGTGAGACTGGTGGGGGTGGCAGGCAGTTTCGGGTTCAGCTGAAAGGGAAGGCGGGGCTTTAACTGCATGGGTTTTTGCTTTACCACCCGGGTAGGTGTGGTGGTTTTTATCCGCTTGGGTTCCTGTTTGGGTTTGGGTTTCTTAAGCTCTTTTTTCCGAGGGGGTGTTTCCCTGTGTTTTACCCGGATTACCTGAATAGGCTTAATATCCTCAAGCGCTTCTTGATCCTGGGGGATTAAATGGATGAGACCGGGCATGAGACCAAACAAGGTGATATTTAAAATGGCCGACAATACTATGGCAAGGCTCCAACCCATGAAAGATTTCAATCTGGATTTCCCGATATTTTTTTTATCGGTAAAGAGGGATGATGCCCGGGTGGTGGTGTTGGTTTCCGTAAGAGGGGTTGCTTTCATGAAAAAGCCTATTGCCCCCGGGGCAGGCTGGCTGCCAGGGCTACGTTTTCCGCCCCGGCCAGCTTGCAGTTATCCATTACGTTGATCACAAGACCGGTGAGGCTTTCCTTGTCTGCCACAATGACCACTGCTGCCTCCGGGTTTTCAGCCAGGGCTCGTTCCACATTGGCCCGAACGGCCCTGGGGTCAATTTCTCGTTTGTCCATGTGTACGGTATTGTCTTTTGTAACGCCGATGAGGATGGTGGTGCCGGTTTTACTGACAGCGGTGCTGGCTGCCGGGCGGGATATGTCCACCCCGGTCTCTTTGACAAAACTGGTGGTCACCAGAAAGAAGATTAATAAAATAAAAACCATGTCAATAAGCGGGGCAATGTTGAGTTCCAGATTGCCTTTTTTGCCCCGTCGGGCCGCTGTGATGTTCAGCATGGGTTATTTCCTTACAAAAAGCGTCTCAGGTACATGCCTGTGGCTGAGATGCGGTGTTTCAGGTTATTGGCCCGCCGTTTGAGAAAGCCGCTCATGTATAATCCGGGGATGGAGACCAGAAGGCCCGTCTGGGTGGTGATAAGGGCCACGGAGATGCCACCAGCCATGGCCTTTGCATTGCCCGTACCAAAGACTGTGATTACGTCAAAGGTGGCCATCATGCCCACCACGGTGCCAAGCAGTCCCAGAAGAGGGGCCACACCGGATAAGACACCAATAAGGGCAAGATGGCGATCCATTTCCGATGTCAGCCGAAGAACGGTTTCATCAAGGATAAATCCGTCCAGATCACGGTCTCCGGTTCTTTGACTTAGAAATTCCCGGACCAGGAGAGAGTTAGCTCCCTGGTACTTTTTATGGGGCATCTGGTTTTTTTGTATTAATTGTCCGGCTTCAATGCGGGGAATATTTTTGATGAACAGTTTGCGCATCACATAGACCCGGTTGATGATGAGCATCCACATGATAAAAGATACCAGGAGAATGGGATACATCACCTCGCCGCCGGAGCGGATATAACTTTCCATGTGAAATAGAAATTGGTCCACGACGTTTATTCCCTGCAGGTGTTTCGGGATTTAAAAACCATATTAACAAAGGATACAGACTTCTCTTCCATTTTACCGATTTCCATTTCCACCCGCCGGTTTAAAAGGGTGTGGAAAAACATGATGGGGATGGCCACGGAAAGGCCCAGCATGGTTGTCACCAATGCTTCTGAAATACCTCCAGACATCATTCTTGGATCACCGGTACCGTAATAGGTTATCACATGGAAGGTGTTGATCATGCCTGTGACGGTGCCCAAAAGCCCCAGAAGGGGTGCGATGGCCGCCAGCATTCCCAAAGTGGAAAGAAAACGTTCAATGCGGGGAATTTCGTTTAATATGGCCTCCTGCAGCGCATTTTCCATGTCCACCCGTTCCCGGTCTTTAAATTCCAGTGCTGTCAGCAATACTTTGGGGATCAGTTTTTTGCGTTTGGATTCCAGCAGCGCACGGCACTCCTCCCATTGATTTGTATCCACCAGGCGCTGTATCTTTAGCATGAAGGTATCGGCATTCATCCGTTTGCTCAGTAGAAAAAAGACCCGTTCCATTAGGATGATGAGGGCCAGCGCCAGAATAGCCACAAGGGGCCACACGATGGGGCCTCCCTTGGGAATTTGTTCCCACAGGTTTAGTTGGTGGGTGAGTTGCCGGAGTGCTCCGCCCTTGGAGATATCCATGACAACATCGCCTGTTGTTTTGTCCATGTAATCTTTGATATTGCGGGCCATCCAGGCATCAGGCAGTCTGGAAAGAGCAAAAAACCGACGGCTTTCATCCGAGTAAATGAGAAATCCGGTTTCATCGTCCAGGCTGTACATGCCGGTGAAATTGCCGATGATTAAAAGCGTGGCCTCCCTTTCTTTGCCCTGACGGTCCACAATAATACCTTTGGTCAGCTTTACCTCTCCTGAAGATTGTATTTCATTAAACAATAGAGATACCATGCGGCGGATGTCTTCCATGGATGGGAATTTTTCCTGGTTGATCAGGGGAGAAAGAAATAGATGACGGTCCGGGTCAAGGGCACTCTGGATGCTCTGGATGAGCATGCTTTCAAGATCCTTGGCGTTACTTCTGATAAATCCGGATAATTCCCGGTTAACTGCTTGGGTTTCGATGAGGGAGTCTTTGATCTTATCTGCGGCCGTCATGGTTTCTTCTATGCGTATTCTGATGGCGGCGTTGTCCTGTTCCAGGGTCTGGTTTTGCACCTTGATGTCCTCAATGGCGGCCAGTAAGCTTTCGCGGTCCTTGGTGATGTCTGCTTTCTTTTTTAAGGCTTCCTGCTTAGCCTTTTTTAATTCCAAGGCTGCCTGTTCCTGTAGGGCGTTTTTTTGCTGAATCAGGGTCATATGGGTCTGACGCATGTCCTGGGATATGGCCGGAGTGCTGGTGCAGCAGTATATCACAAGGGCAACCATCAATATTCGGCTGCAAAATAGGTTCAAGGTTTTCATTTTTTACTCCTTAATAACTGCCACGGGCAGATTATATTCTGATCTCGCTCTGCCCACAACGAAGCATGAAAGAATGTTAGGATGGCCTACTCTTTCTTTTAAACGACCAACTACAACTGAAAAAATAAACGGATGTATTACCCGGAACTCACAGCGTGCAGTATCATTTGTTTGTTCATCTGGCAAGTTGCCCGATGGGAAGGGAAATTATTTCCACTGTGCGTCGCTTGCTGCCCATTTCCACGGCGGCAATAACAGGCGAAAGATATTCCGCAGCAAGGGGTGTCCATTGGTTTTCTGCTACATTGAATACTCCGGCTGTTTTATGGTCCAGGGTAAGGGCAAACAGCGATATTCTGCCAAGTCGAAAAATATCTGCAAGTACCTCATTGCCGGAGAGTGAAATTTTGTCCTGGGTTACCTCAATGGTGTTACCGTATTCGGCTTCCACGAAAAGGGTCTCCATCACTTTACGGTATTTTTCGGCTATGGAGATTTCAATATCTTCCATGATGGCGGCAAGCTTCTGCAGGCGGTTTTTCCGCTCTTCGCTGAGGAATGGGGGATCATTGGAGACCAATGCATTGAGGGAGCTCTGTACCTCCTGTAAAAAGGGAAGCATTTCCCTTTGAATTTTTTCATGGGCGTTTTTTTCTGATTTTAGATTTTCCAGAAGCGTGTTGTGAGCGTTTTCTTCCTTGGTGAGTGCCTTATGGGTTTCCTTTAACAGGACGTTCTGCTCTTTGAGTTGCTCATAGGTGATGAGCAGGCCCGCCTTCTCTTTTTCCCATTGATCTTGTTTTTTCTGCGTGTTCTGACGGGTGACAATGGAATTGTCCACTTTCTTTTTGACGGATTCAGCTGTTTGGGAGCTGAAAGCCGTGGATGTGGACAGCAGCACAAGTAGAATGCTTATGGAAATGGTCCGTTGTAGTAATAAAATCATTAATGTGTCCTGTCTGTATGGTTCTGTGTGTTTTTGTTATTCATCTGCCCATTTGTCAGGAAGGATAAGAATGCGGGGCTAAATTTAAACTCCGGGCAACTCTTTCCCCGGGGAAAATGTCATGGGTTTCTTTATACCCATGCTGACGGATTCATGCAAGCCCTTTTGGAGAGACCTCTGTTATGCTCTCCGGCTTTTATGTTCCCCGGTCTGGATTTAACCTTAGCCTTGATTTGTATGTCACGGAGTACATGGACGTTTGATCTTTGGATTGAAAGGGTTAAAAATGCTGATGGGGGCATTGGAATCAAATTCCAATGCCCCAGAAACGCAGTCATCAGCTACATCGAGGAGAAAACAACGGCACTTCCGGTCATATTGTTTAAAAAAAATGATAATTTTCCAAAACAGTGTGCCAAAAGCTATGGTCCGAACGGCCGGTATTCCGTTCTTCGCCGTTTTATGTGATATCAGGGAAGGCATCGGACCCATGTCACTAAATCCGATGTCCCTGTTGTCACCTGAAGGAAAGAGGAAAAAATGAAAGTGATCCAAAAGGCACCGGGATATTTGATTTGTAACCAGATCCCTTATCAACCCGACTGAACCAATGAATTTCATGGCGTCAGCCATTTTTTGGAAAGGGATCGCATCTGTTAGCTTTTTGACAAACGCGCCCGCAACGCGATCCCGGTGCCTTTTGGAAATCGTATATACGTTGATGTTTTGAATATCTTTACAACGGATTGTGTCTGATCTGTGTGGATGTTGGACTGAAATATTATGGAGGCAGGAAAGAAACCGTGGGCAGGAACAGAAAAGATCATGTATGCATTGGTGGCGGGCAGCCGTGATGGCCCCCTTGATCCGATCTTTACGGAAAAGGCGCATACTGTTTGGGTAAGCCGATTTTTCACATGCAAGATGTTTTTTACGGTGTGCCATATAAACAAGATCCCATAAATACAAAAAATCCACAGATTCCAATTCTCAATCCGTGGATTTCCCTTTTTTATCCATGGGATATTCGGGTATCTGCATTCCCATGCAGCACTCACCCTGAGACAATTTTTTAATACAGTCTGTGATTTACTGATACGTCATGGATAGATCTTGATCATGCATCAATACGCTATCCGAATTATTTTCACTACAACTGTACCGACGGAAGATTTTTGTGTTTGATATCTTCCAGTGCCGGATTGTCTTTATCTTCACCAGGCAGGTCTTCTGACTTTCGGATCATTCTATTGACTGCGTCTTCCCGGAATTAATATCCAGTGACATTAATGCAGCGTTCGTCCCCGATTACAGCGGTGGGCCCGCTCCCGATTTTCACGGGATTCCCTATTGAGCAACAGCACCTGATAAAACTGATTTGCAAATTACAAAGTAAAAATAAGAATGTCAAGGGGAAAAAATATTTTTGGGGTATGGCTCTGTGTTGCCGGTTCCGGTTTGTTTGAATAATGATTTCGTGATATGGAGGAGGTTATGAGCAAGCCCATTAATTTTCAACTGATGTGGAACTGAAATGATAAATGAACATGTGATGCCCCGTAACCCCAAAAAATACTCAATGCTGGACAAGCGCACCAAAGAAGATCTCGAATATATTTTCAAGAAAGCGTCGTCAGCCCACAGGCAAGGCAGGTTTGCACAGGCAGAAAAAGGCTATCGGAAAGTATTGAAAAAAAGGCCGGACTGGGGGCGGGCGCTGAATGCACTTGGAACCTTGTTTCTTGATCGGAATCAGGTGGATAGGGCGGAAAAAATATTTGAACAGGCAGTACGGCTTACACCTCCCCATTTATCCGCATGTTATAATCTGGGCAGGATGAAACAGATTGCAAATGATCACAGGGCAGCCGTACCAATATATAAAATTATGCTCAATGAACAGCCTGACATTGGCGAAGCATGGAATAATTTGGGGGTGGCATACCGGGAAACCGGGCAGCCGGATGGTGCCATTTCCTGTTTTCGCAAGGCTGTGATGTTTGCCCCTGAGATGGCAGAGGCCTGGAACAACCTTGGCGTGGCCCAGGATGAGTCGAATCTCATTGGGGACGCATTAAATTCATATAAAAAGGCCATTGAGATACAGCCCCATTATGCTTCAGCCCACTTGAACCTCGGCATTTCTCTTCAAAAACAAGAACGATTCAGGGAGGCGGAGAAACATTACAACAAGGTGCTTGAAATTCAGCCGGATAATAAGGCGGCAATATTCATGCGTCAAAGCATGGGCCTTTCAAAAGCACCGGATGCAGCTCCCGTGGAGCATGTGCGCAGTATCTTTGATAGGTGTGCCGAAAATTTTGAGAAGATTCTGGTGAAGGATCTTGAATACAAAACCCCTGAACGTCTCTTTGAGCTTGTGCAGCCGCATTTGACTGAAAAAATGAATATTCTGGATCTTGGCTGCGGTACCGGGCTGGGCGCTGGGCTCTATAAACCCTTTGCAAAAACCATTACAGGCGTTGATGTGTCGTCCAAAATGCTTGAAAAGGCAGCTGAAAAGAAAATTTACAGTCGGCTGGAAATTTTTGACATACTTCAGGAGTGGAATTTTCCCCGGAAATTTGATCTGATTTACAGTTCTGATGTCTTTGTATATTTCGGTACTCTGGATGCCATCATTAACTCCGCATCTTTATGCCTTGTTGATGATGGAATTCTTGCATTTTCAGTGGAACTGCTGGAGGATAATAGTCTGGAGTATCAGCTTTTTCCCAGTGGCCGTTATGCTCATTCCCAAGCCTATATTAAAAAATGTCTGAATCGGCATGGATTTCAATTAATAGAAAATACCGAAGCAGGTATCAGAAAACAATCCGGTAAGCATGTTAAAGGGTTATTGATTGCCGCAGTAAAGCATTCTTTGACACAGACCTCTTGATGTTCAAGGGGGTTTCTTATCGACTTGTCCGTCCGATGTTATCCGATCCAATATCGCATAATGTGCATCTTGAATTTTTTTAACCGTACCTCATATGAGTTCTGTGTGTGTGGAAGTGGGCGGGTCTTAAAATTGGTATGTGGTGTCATGGCGTACCTGGGGAAAAACCCGCCATACCAGTGCTGTGTTTTTTAGTATGTATCTCCTGATGTTTAAGAAACAGTGAAATATGGGGGACAGGCCACGTTTTTTTGAGATCATCGTGATCTGCCCCCATTCGCACCCTTCGGCCTGATTTTTGTGTTGTTTTAGTAAAAAATGGAACGATATTTTTGTTTCCGGCATGGGAGCTGTCTTGATAACTTGCCCATGTGTTATTCGATCAGGTACTCATGGTCTGCTCCTGGGACCTGTAGGCAACAATGTCTTCAATGCTCAGTACAGGAAAATCATGGGCCTCGGCAAAGTCAATAATTTGGGGCAGCTTTGCCATGGTGCCGTCGGTGTTGGTCAGTTCGCACAGTACGCCTGCCGGATACAACCCTGCAAGGCGCATGAGATCCACGGTTCCTTCTGTGTGCCCCCTTCGCTCAAACACGCCGTTGGCCGCAGCTCGCAGGGGAAATACATGGCCCGGGCTGTGAATGTCTGCACGGGTGGCATCGGGTGCTGCCGCACACCGGATGGTGGTGGCACGATCCGCCGCAGAAACTCCCGTTGTAACACCGCTTGCCGCTTCAATGGAGATGGTGAACGCGGTCTGGTAAACAGATGTGTTGGTGCTTACCATCTGGGGCAGGCCCAGCTGTTCCACCTTTTCCGGGGGCAGGCAAAGACAGACAATACCGCTGCACTCCCGGATGAGAATGGCCATCTGTGCCTCGGTGATAGCTTGGGCAGGAAAGATCAGATCTCCTTCATTTTCCCGGTCTTCATCATCCACAAGCAGAACACCTTTGCCGTTGGTAAGGGCATCAAGGGCTTTGTTCACCCTTTCAACCGGACTTCCAAATTTTGAAATAGATACTTCATTCATGAAAAACTCCCTTTTCTTCGATGATACCGTTCAGGCAGAATCTGCCTGAATACCGGCACATCAAAGGCTATTATAAGAAAAAATCATAATATCAGGGAAAGATGGTGGGAAATGAAACATCTATGATAAGGGGCGCAGCCGTTTTCAAGTTATCGTTTTCCCGAAAAGGCATCAACAAAATGCTGCAACCCGGGCTTGATCAACGATAAATCAATCAAAACCGAAGACCTAATCAAAGATATTTTATTGCAGTCGCAAAAAAACGCCACAACACCGCCGCAGTTCCATACAGAACTTGTCCGGCAGCCCTTTATTCTCTCCCATCCGGACTTTCACCGTCGGCTCTGGAGTTTCACCAGATCTGCTGACCCTGCTTAAACCGCAGGCGCTCGCGGGCTTATTTGATTTTATCAAAATCACCGCCGGTGGGGAATTTCACCCCGCCCTGAGAATTCAAAGGCACTATAGCTCAATAAAAAATCGTGTCAATGAAAAATCATGCCAATGAAAAATGGAAATCATTTTTCCACCGCAAGTTAAGTCTGAAAAATGGATTGATTTTTAGCTACACTCTGTGGTATCACTGCCCTTCTTAAAAATTGATATTCTGTAAATTCTTATGTTTTGTATGGTATGCACTGCTTTAGAATTAGCATGGCGTACATTATGTTGACCCCAAGAAAACATGGCAACCCAAGGAATTTATGACTGAGGATTAAAAAAAGATATACTAACAAAATTATTTTGATTCGGGTTTTATGTGCTTAAAAAATAAAATAAAATATGCGGTTCCGGGCTTCGTTTTTTGTATTTGTCTCCTGTCAGCAACCTTGCCGGACATGGTTGCTTGCCACGACGGCATCAGTCATCTTTCCGCCGTTGACACCGTCCGGCCCGATGTAATCATGATTGATTCCATGAAAGTATTCGGTGCCCTTGAACGAGCACCGGTTCCATTTCTCCATGACCTCCATGTCCAGGGAGTACTCGATTCCCCCACGGGCAAGAAGCGTCCTTTGAAAGAGACCTGTGGGGTATGCCACCTGTCCGATGACGGAGAAATGTCATGGAAATTCATTCGACTTCGGGACACTACCCGCGATGAAGTCAGGGATGTTTTCCATGCCAACTGCATGGCGTGTCATGAAAAGATGAAGATAAAACAGGAACCCACAGGGCCGCTTTCCTGCGGGGAATGTCACGTCAACGCCCCCCGCGTCACCTTCACCCGGGTGCCCATGGGGTTTGACAAGTCTCTCCATTATCGTCATTCCAATGCCTATCAGGACAAATGCGGTACCTGTCACCACGAATACGATTCAAAAACCCGGACCCTGTCACACACACCTGGAAAGGAAGACACCTGCAGAGTTTGCCATGAAAAAGGGTCAACGACAAACCCTGTTTCCATGAGAAACGCTTCCCATCGTTCCTGTATCGGTTGTCATTTGAAAAACACAGCTGTCGATCCTCCCGGAAAAAATAATAACGGCCCGCTTTACTGCAGCGGCTGCCATGATCAAGGCGCTGTGGCATCCATTCCGAAACTTAAAGCCATACCCAGAATAAAGCGAAATCAGCCCGACACAGTGATGATAAAAACCGGTGATATTGACGTGGATGAAACGTATCGAAATCGCATGGACTTTGTACCCTTTGACCACGAATCCCATGAAACTTACAGTGAAACCTGTCGGGAATGCCACCACGCCGGCATAAGTTCTTGTAATAAATGTCATAGCCTTAAGGGTTCTGAAAAAGGGGATTATATCAAGTTGGAACTGGCCATGCACCAGCCGGGCTCTCTG
This sequence comes from Desulfocicer niacini, assembly GCF_054657595.1. Lineage (NCBI taxonomy): Bacteria > Pseudomonadati > Thermodesulfobacteriota > Desulfobacteria > Desulfobacterales > Desulfobacteraceae > Desulfocicer > Desulfocicer niacini. Next base: position 8,342 of record NZ_BAAHYK010000063.1, on the reverse strand, counting down.
CAAAGTTGCAGGGGGTGTCATGAAACGGAGCAGAAAAAGAGAGCCTGCATTGGATGCCATGCTTTCCTTGGCGGTGACAGGGATTATAATCAGAAAGAATGCAGTAAGTGCCATATGAAAAGTGATGCTCCTGCAGGTACCGCATCTTCGGAGGACCTCATTGGCCCAGCCATGGACGGCGCCTCGAAAAATTTAAAAGAGAATCAAGCGGTTGCAGCCTCATTGTTGACATCCAGAAAAATGATCCATGCCACCTATACCGATGCGGAAATCCCTGAAACTGTTGTCATTGAAGAACTGGTTGATCAATATGAACCCGTAATATTTCCCCATCGTAAAGTGGTTAAGTCTCTGCTTCAGGGGGTAAAGGGCAACACCCTTGCCAACTATTTCCACTCCAATAAGGGAACCTTCTGCCAGGGGTGTCACCATAACAGTCCGGCCACGGAAAAACCCACCCAATGCGGGAGCTGTCATGGGAAACCGTTTAATGAACGGGATCTGCTTAAGCCGGGGCTGATGGGAGCCTTTCACAGGCAGTGTCTGGAATGCCACCGTCTGATGAATATCTCATCACCTGCGGGATGCACCGAATGTCATGAAAAAAAACAGAAATAAAGAGGAAAAAAGGTGTCCATAACAAGAAGAAAATTCATTGAATGGATGGGACTTGCCGGAGCGGGAACGGCGCTGGGGCCTTTGCAGGCCCAGGCTGCATCCAACGCCGCATTCAAAGGCTATCCCGACAGTTTTGGTGTGCTTCATGATATTACTGCCTGCGTGGGTTGCCGCTCCTGCGAGGAGGCCTGCAACCGGATTAATGTCTTGCCTGATCCGGATCACCCTTTTAATGATGCCGGTGTGTTCGGAGAAAAAAGAAGGCCCACCACCAAAGCCTATACAGTGGTAAACCGGTATGACAGCCCTGAAAAAGACGTCTCTGGCGGAGGTGATCACCCCGGCTCTCCTCTTTTTAGGAAGACCCAGTGCAACCATTGCCTGGAACCGGCCTGTGCATCAGTGTGCTTTGTCAAGGCCTTTGAAAAAACGGCAAAAGGACCGGTGGTCTATGATCCCACGGTGTGTGTGGGATGCCGTTACTGTATGGTTGCCTGTCCCTTTGAGATTCCTTCCTATGAATATGAGGAGGCATATACCCCTTCGGTGGTGAAATGCACCATGTGCTCCCACCGTGTTGAAAAGGGAGAATTGCCCGGGTGCGTGGAAGCCTGTCCCACGGAGGCATTGATTTTTGGTAAGCGTAAAAATCTGCTCAAGATCGCCCGGGAGAAAATTCGGAAACATCCCCACCGCTATCTGAATCATATCTATGGAGAAAAGGAGATGGGCGGAACCAGCTGGATGTATCTTTCCGGTGTGCCCTTTAGTGAGGTGGGGCTGCGGGAAGATCTGGGAGAAACCCCGGCCCCGGCCATGACTTCCGGTGCATTGGGGGTTATTCCCATGGTGGTGGGACTCTGGCCAGTGTTTCTGGCAGGCATGTACGGTATGAACAGACGGCGGGAAAAGATCGCCCAGGAAGAGAAATCCCGGGCCGTGGCCCATGCCCTTGACCGGGCACAGACCCAGGAAAACCCATCTACGGCAAAGGGCACCCACAGTCGGAACATCGGAGGGGAAAAATGATCAAGGCGGTGCAAAAAACAATGGCCCGGTTGCCTTGGACACCCTGGAGGATTATAACCTGCGGTATCCTGGTGATGGGGTTTTATTTGACCATTGAACGATTTACCCAGGGGCTGGGCGCCGTCTCCAGCCTTTCGGATACGGCTCCGTGGGGCCTTTGGATCGGTTTTGATCTCATGTGCGGAGTGGCCCTGGCAGCCGGGGGGTACACTACCTCGGCCGCATGTTATCTGTTCGGCATGAAACGGTTTCATTCCGCCGTTCGCCCTGCCATTCTCACGGCCTTTTTAGGATATGCCACGGTTCTGGTTTCCCTGCTGTACGATGTGGGAAGACCGGTTCGTCTGCTGCTGGCCTATCCGTTTGTGGTGCAGCAGGGAACCACCTCTCTGCTTTTTGAGGTGGGGCTTTGCGTCAGTTTGTATCTTACGGTATTGTTTCTTGAATTTTCACCCATTCCCCTGGAGTGGCTGGGCATGCGAAGGCTGCGCACCACGATGGTGAAACTGACCATGGGACTTACCATTTTAGGGGTGTTGCTTTCGACCTTGCATCAGTCCTCACTGGGAGCCCTTTTTCTTATTGCCCCTTCTAAACTGCATCCCCTGTGGTACTCCCCATATATTGCCGTGTTCTTTTTTGTATCAAGTATTGTGGCTGGCCTGGCCATGGTGATTTGCGAGGCATCGCTTTCCCATAAATTTTTCCATGATAAAATGGATGCCACCTACCTGGCTGAACATGATCCCCTGGTGTTTCAATATGGAAAAGCTGCCGCCCTGGTGCTGGCCGGTTACTTTACCATCAAATTGATCGGCATTTCCACCGGCAACGCATGGCACTATCTTTTTACCGGCTATGGCGCGTGGTTTCTGGTGGAACTTCTGGGGTTCGTACTGCTACCCTGCTTTCTTTTTGCCGTGGGCTCCCGCAACCGGGACCCGGGGTTGATCAAATTCTCCGCCATACTTTCGGTTTTGGGCATTGTGCTTAACCGGCTCAATGTTTCCCTCATTGCCTTTAACTGGCACCTGCCCTGGAAAGAACGCTATATTCCCCACTGGAAAGAGGTGGCTTTGTCTGTGTTCATGGTTACCTGTCTTATACTGATTTTCAGATTTGTGGTTACACGCATGCCTGTGTTTCATGAACATCCCGATTATTCATCCCATTGAAACAACACAACCTGTTAACAAAGCGTTTTAAATTCACATTTTAAGGAAACATAAATCATATGGAATCACAATTTAACACACTCCAGGAGTTCATGCTCCATGCCGAATCCGTTACCTATATTGTTCTGGCCCTGGGCCTTGTGGGTTTTCTGGGGTTCTGGTTTTTTTTGACGGGAAAAGATGAGGGATGATATGACAATGATGGCGATGCACCACCTGTTAAGTGGTCCCATGGTGTGGATCGCTGTTGGGGTTTTTATGGCAGGTACGGTATGGCAGACCGTGCGTTTTTTTCTTTTTACACGGAAACATCCGCTCCGGCCACGAAGGTTAGCCACGAAAAAGCCCTCTGTGAACCATGAAAAAAAAGATCTCATCGACCGCACCTCTTTTAAATATCGGCTGTCACTGTTGAGGCTGACCCTGCCGGGACGGCGTCCTTTTTTTACATTGATGACTACTTTATTTCATTTGAGCCTGCTGATGCTGCCCTTTTTTATTCAGGGCCATACCATGATGGTGGGATTTGCCACGGGGATATATGTTCCGGCTCTGCCCGATGTAGTGGTGGATCTGCTGACATTATTAACGTTTTTGTGGCTGTTTATTTTCTTTATACGGCGGATGTGTATTCGGGAGGTTCGTTCCATCACCACCCTTTCTGATTTCGGCATGCTTGCTCTGGCAGCGGCTCCGTTTTTGACCGGATTCATGGCCTATCATCAGTTTTTTGATTACCGTACCATGCTTGTTTTGCACATGGCCGCAGGGGAAATAATGCTTATGCTGATTCCCTTTACCCGGATGATTCACATGCTTTACTTTTTCCTGAACCGGTTCATCATGGTGCATCAATATACCCTGGGGAATCGGGGCACCCGGTTATGGACTGCCCGGGTGTAAACGGCGAGACAAAAATTAACCAGACCACCCATGCAGCCAAGCTTTATGGCTTGTGTCTATGGTAACTCATGCGTCCTAAGTTTTCATTTTTTATACTACATGTAATTGTTTTGATTTTCATGAAACACATTATGTGGTGGTAAGTGGAAGAACTTATGACTGACGAGTATGGTAAAAATAAAGGGCATAAAATATCATCATGTCCCTGCTGAAACCCGGACCCGTAAAAACATGGAGACCCAAACCACCCATGGAGGCCACAGACCCCGTCAATGTCAAGGAGATTCAGCGTATTCTCCAGCAAAACAAAATGCAGATAGCCATGTCACTGAAAGTGTGCGCCCATTGCAGTCTTTGTGCGGACAGCTGCTTTCTCTACCGTTGTCGGCAACAGAAACCGGAATACATGCCCTCCCATAAATTCATTAATTCTCTGGGAATAATTTATAAGAAAAAAGGAAATGTCTCCCGGCAGGAGCTTGTGGCCATGCGGGAGATTTTGTGGGAACGTTGCGTGTTGTGCACCCGGTGTTATTGTCCACTTGGCATTAATATTCCGGAATTGCTCAGCCTGGCGCGGCGTATTTGCCGTTCCCAGGGAATTTTTTATGAACCGCCACGGGCGGACCGGAATTGTGAATTTGGGTTAGCCCACAATAAATAATGAAAATGGCATGATGCCGCCCCGATGGACGACAAGTCCGGCCCCGGACCGTCGGCGGCCCTTTTGCCATGGTCAACTGAGGTAAATATGATAAAGGTAATAGAAAAACCCCTTGAACAAATAGTGGACGCTGTTGACGGATATGACAAGGTGCTGGTGTTGGGGTGCGGTGGTTGCGCATCGGTGTGCCTCGGCGGTGGTCAGCGCGAGGTGGACCATCTCTGCCTGGATCTTGAAATGGTATTCAAGGATCATCCCCGAAAACGATTTGTCCGGGGATACACCATTGAACGCCAGTGTAACATGAGCTATATTGATGAGCTGATTTCCATCATTGACGATTTTGACGCAGTTCTCTCCATGGCCTGCGGTGCCGGAGTCCAGTATGTGGCCGAGGCCTATCCCCATATCCCTGTATTTCCGGCGGTGAACACCGCTGCCATCGGCATTGATAGGGACATAGGTGTGTATGAGGAACGATGCCGGGCCTGCGGTGAGTGCGTGGTGGGCTTCACCGGTGGGGTATGTCCCGTGACCCGGTGTGCCAAGGGGCTGTTCAACGGACCCTGCGGCGGCACCAACAATGGCATGTGCGAAATAGATGACTCCATTCCCTGTGCCTGGATGGATATTTTTCATCGTTTAAAAGCTCAGGACCGCCTGGACGATATCATGAAAGTACGTCCGCCCATGGAATGGAAGAACCAGACCCAGCGCACGGTTATCCAGAAACGATATTATCAGGGTTGAATAGGAAAAAGTCCGATTTTTTCAAAGATGGCCTTGACCGCATCAGAATTTTCCACGGTGAATCCAATGCGGCACCATCCCTTGTGAAGGGTGATACGAAAAATCATGTCCCGTTTTGGTCTGCCCGAGTCCCAGGGAAACCAGGTGGTGAAATCCCCGGTGCCGTGGATTCGCCATTTGCCGCTCATTAGGGTGGGTTTTAAAATTTCCAACTTTTTGATGTTGCTGAAATCAATTTTTTTGTCACCCAGGGGAAAATAGTAGTGTCGGAACAAGATGGTATCCTGGGTGATTTCAACCAGTTTGTCTTTATAAACGATCTGTTTCATTGGCGTTTTTTTCTCCTTGGGATTTACGGGTTTTTTCTGGATCAATCAGGTCTGGCACAATAAGGTCATAAAATCCAGCCGGTCCTGGAATTTTTTGGACCGGGTTTCATTTGAGTCAAGCATTGTCCGGCACACACCAGGCGCGTTGGTCAGTGTTTCCTTCCATCGGTCATGGGACTCCGGGGGCTGACAGATAAAGCCCATATTATGACCGGCCACGGCAATGTTGATGCGCTCCAGGGTTTTTGCCGCTGCCATGATCTGCCAGGAGGGCTCAATATGCCCGACACAGGAAAAAAGTACATCACACCCCAGTTTGGCATGGGCCACGGCCACCTCGGGGTGGGTCAATTCGTCAGGGGTGCAGATACCGGCACGGATGGGGCCCATGTCCACAATGGTGCGGTAACAATCTCCACCGGGCAGGGAGTTTGCTTTGCTGATGCACTTCTTTGTCCAGTTGTTTCCATGGTGGTACACCATGCCGTCCGGGGTCATGAAAATTTGTCTGGAGGTCCCGGCTTCATCTCTGAATCCCAGGCACACCGCTTTTTTTGAACCCTGGATTTGCTGTTTAATAACGGGAAGCAGGGCCATTACATTCTTTTGGTGGGGAAGTTCTGGAAAAAGCAGCACGCCAAGATTGGATTTTCCCGGGATCTGGTGTTTTTGTACAATATCCGGGATGGACTTAAGCGTGGCAACCTGGGTGTAACAGGATATGTCATAAAGGCCCGGGGGGGCAAGATCGTAGTAAGATGTGTAATCCCCGCCACCATAGGTGACATGCCGCATGTCCAGGTAGATGGGCCGGTATCGTTCCGGATGACGCTGTTTGAGTCTTTCAAAGCGCTTTGTCCGGGCCAGGAGCCCCTTTTCCAGGGGAATATTTACGGTCATCAGGGCAGAGCTTGATGATTCCTGGTTCAGAAGGGTTCGGCCATGGGGATCAAAGGCGCAGGAAGGGGCATTGTCACAGGACATGGTACGATCCTTTCCTCCCCGATTGCAACCTACCATGTAAACACCGTTTTCCAAAGCCCGGACCCGCCACAGTTCTGCCGGGTCCAGCCCCCCCCGGGGCCAGTTGGCAGGGGCAATAATGAGGTCTGCTCCTTTAAGGGCGGTCTGACGGGGCATGAGTCCATGGTAGGTATCTGAACAGATCAACACACCAATTCTTCCCCAGGGGGTTTCAAAAAAATTATCCTGCACGCCGTTACCCGGGCAGGCCCATCGGGTTTCTGCATTGATTTTATGATATCTGCACACAATATTACCCCCGGGGTCCAGAACCAGGGCAGAATTGTAATAAATACCGCTTTCAGCGTCTTTTTCTGCAAATCCTAGGCAGATGAATACACCGTATTCCTGGGCAATGGCCTGCAATCCGGTCATGGTGGGGCCGCTGTCAGTTTCCACATGGGGGGCAATGTCTTCCAGGGATTGGAAACTATATCCGGGAATGGCCATTTCCGTGTTAACGATGAGTTGATGGCCTTTCCGGGCAGCTTTTTCATTGAGGTTTAAAAGTGTTTTACGGTTCTGTTCTGGATTTTTATACCGGACATTCAGGTGAACCAGTCCGATTTTTAGTTGTTTTTCCATTTTTCTTTAAATCCCATGGCCATGGCCTGGTAAACCAGTTGCAGTAGATGGATATCATCCACTGTGATAAGGGTCTGGGAAAGACGTTGGTAATAATCTGGAATTTGATGGATATTTCCAGAAACAGCAGCTGCCAGTTGTGCACCGTAGCTGGACCATATCTCTTTCATGCATCCTTTGGGTAAAATGCCCCAGGCCCACTTGTCCCGCAGGTGCATCAGGGCTGCGGCAGCAGCCACGGCAAGGGGATCCCGGTTGACACTGTCAAAATTATTTTTCAGCAGGGTGGCTGTTTCTTCATCCAGAAATTTGCTGATTTCTTCCAGCATTTTTGTCTTGTCCGTACCTAGGCGTTCAATGTGAATCTTTATGGACCGTTGGCCCTGGGGTGTCAATTCATTTTGAAGTTTCAGTGTTTTTTTCACCGCTTTTTTTACGGTTTTGCCGATGAGTTCTCCAAGTTTGGTGTGTTTGCCTGAACTGGTCAGGGGTATTCCATCCCCCAGTTGGCAGGCAATACCCATCTGGTCCGTTCCGGTACCGGTGGCAAGTTCCGGTGAATACCGGGAATTAACGGCCAGTTCCTGCAAAGCTGCACTTTTGGCTTCCGTGGCGGTGATTATGGCCCGGACAAGGGCTCCCCGGGTAAGGGTGCGATTGATAAAGACCATTATGTTGATGGTGCCGGGGGTGGGCTTTTTATCTGGAAGGGATTCATGGATGAAGGTGCCGTCTGTTTCATGATAGTGGGCCGGATCACCAGCCCGTCCTGCATTGGCTTCCACACCTCCGGTGGCAACGGCAACCACGGTGAGTTCCTTGAATTCCAGGGATTCCACTGCGGTATAATTCATATTGGCAGCTGTTCCCAATGATGCGCAGGTGGTGTGATCCAGATCTTCTTCCCTGCAGATGCTTTCAAGATAGGCTTCCGGTTCCCGGACAACGGAAGCGGCCCGGGCAAATTTATGATTGCAGGGTTCACAGGACTGGTGGTTGAGCAATGTGGTGATGTCATCCCGAAGACCGCCGTTGATCCGGCAGGTGGAGACCACCGCGTGGGGTATATTGAACCGCGCGTATACTTTTTTGTTGTTCCTGTGAAGGGTCAATGCGTCGTAATAGGTACCCAATAGCACTTTTATCTCCTGTTTTTTTTTATAAGAAAGAGTCGGTAAGTCTAACGCTCTTTCATGCTTCGTTGTGGGCAGAGCCGGATCGGAATACGGTCTGCCCGTGGCAGTTATATGAAAAGACAGCCTCCAA
>NZ_BAAHYK010000062.1:0-22412 GCF_054657595.1 Desulfocicer niacini | reverse complement strand
GTATAAGGTCTGCCCAAAACGCAAAAGCTATGAATTATGCTCGAATATTTTCACGATCAAGCTCATCAACTCCTGAAGATAAGAAGAAAATCACCGATACAGTAAACATTTCCAATGAAGCAAAACATTTGCTCTTAGTCAGCCCATTTTCCTCTACTGGAAGCACTACTATATCCGTAAGGGACATTGAGGAGTCACTTTCAAATACAACTTCTTATGTCGAAAAACATTTGCAAGCTCTTTATTCTAAACATGGACTTTCTCCTGATTCCAAGATGGAATTCAGCGTTGGTCATGATGGGAAAATTTTAATCAATGGCGGAAACTCTGTATCAGAGACTCTTGCTGAAGAAATTAATGCTGATAATGAATTATCAAATTCAATTAGAAAAATGTCGGCGGACACATCCTTATTAGAAGCAATTAACAAGCATGAAGAATTTGCAGCAGCCTACGATAAAGATCCGATTGCCGCTGTTAAACGCTACGGCTATTTACTTGAAGATGGCCATGATTACCATGTTTTATTTTCAATGCAGGATAGACATATTAATACAAAAGTATTATACATTTAGCGTTTACAAACAATTAATAACTCAATTTTCAGGTTTAAAAATGACTGACTAACTTTCGTTTTTATAACAAACCGGCGCTTTTCAATGCAGTTTACATAGTTGCATCGAAAAATGCCGTTGCAGTTTTCTCACAATGGCTACCAAGTTGTTTCAAACGATTACCGGCAAGCGTCATTATTCTATAAAGCGCCTCAATAAATGAAATGTTGAATACTTCTTGGCATCAGGCATAAAACAATCCCCCAAAGTTTTGTCAAGGCTCATTTAAAAATGAGCCATTTTCGATCAAAAAAAATGAGCCATACCGATTCATTTTTTGACCCTCCTTTATCCATAAAAGCATTTTAACACTGTAAAATTGTCATCATGAATAACGACTGGGCTCACGATATTTAAAACCTGCTTTTTTCAAAATTTCTTCCAATACGATTCCTACCTCCCTCCCTTGCTTTCAGTTGATCCAGCATCCATTTCTGGATGCGAGCATTCACGTGGACACGCTTAAGATGAGGAGGTAATTGGGGTTTAGGTTTTCCACGGTATCCACCACGTTGAGTCTTCATGTCATCCTTTTTTGTTTTTGTAAAACCATTAACAAGCTCAGTAATAGTCACCGAAGAGTGCCCTTTCAAGATATTTTACATATTTATAAAATTCATTTACGGCTTGACAAATTAATACTACTGTATTAATACAGTTGCATTAACACATCTTTAAAAGGATCACCTATGCCGGAAATTAAATCAAAAAGCACTCAAAAGAAATTATTTGAAGCAGGCATCAAGGTATTCGCAGAAAAGGGATATCGGGACGCAACTGTTAGGGAAATCTGCAAAAAAGCAGGGGCCGCCAACATTAATGCGGTTAATTATTATTTCGGATCCAAGGAAAAACTGTACCGTGAAATTCTAGATGCCATTTTTTCCGCTTATGATCGATTTGACCGAGAGGACTGGGAGCAAAAAAAACCCCAAGAGCAGCTCAGATCAATGATTTCAAACTTCTGCGCCATGCTTTATAAGAACAATGCGTTTGCCTCGGACATTACATCCATTTTTATCTCCGAAATGACCCAGCCCTCCCCGTTCATCGAGGAGCTGGTGGATACCTATAACCGGCCTCGAATCAAGCGGCATTTAAAAATGTTCCGGGACCTTTTGGGAGAGGGTACGACAGATGACATGGCCCGGGACTGCCTGGTGTCTGTGGCCGGGCAACTGCTTTACTACAGTTTTGCATGGCCGGTTTTTTCCCGGCTGTTTCCAGATTATTCTGCAGATGAGAGATTTGAACAATGGGCCGCCCATGTATATGACTTTTCTTTGGGAGGCATTGAGGCGGTACGAAACAACATTCTAAAAAAAGAGGAGAACATCCATGGGGATTAAGCTTGTATCGCAGCCGTTTATGGAGAATGCTGTTAAGACATCCGGTCTGGAGGATTTCGGGGGGGATACCTTTAAACAGGGCCTGGAAGCGCTGATCAATTCCCTGAACAATGACCTGGACCTGGCAGAAGGCACTGCCGGGTATTTTCAGCAGATGATCACCCAGATCCTTGTCAACCGGCTGCAGGTTACCCAGTTGATAAAAGATCATCCTGAAATTCAGGGTGAAGAAATTAAGGCCCCCATTATTATCGTGGGATTGCCCAGGACCGGCACCACCATTACCCAGACCCTGATGGCGTTGGATCCATTGTCCCGGTTCCTGAGAAATTTTGAATCCGCAGGTGCTGTTTGTCCGCCGCCCCCTTTGTTGCCCCACATGCCTGATCCAAGGATCCAATCAACTTACGATGCCATGGAAGGGTTATTTTCAATGGAACCTGAGCTGCGGGGCATCAACGGCATTAATTTCATGGCCCTGGGCACCGCAGAATGCCAGAACCTCATGGCCCACGAATTTGTCCATGCGGGCTGGAGTGCCGGGTCCAGCCTGTTCGGTCATGGCAATTGGGTGGGGGACTGCGACATGACCCAGGCCTATGTCTGGCACAAACGCCTGCTCCAGGTGTTCCAGTGGAAACTACCCAATGAGCACTGGGTGCTCAAGGCACCCCTTCACCTGTTCGGCCTGAAGCCCCTATTAAAGACCTATCCCGACGCCAGAATCATATTTACACACCGGGATCCATTTGAAGCCATGGTGTCCGGTGTCAGCCTGGTTTCCCGTTGGACGCAACTCACCACTGGTCAGGTGAATATTCCGGCCATAGCGGACTGGTATCCTGCCCTTTGGGTTAAGGGCCTTGAGCGGGCCTTAGAGGTTCGGGAAGAATTGAGGGGGGAACAGGTTTTTGATGTGTTTCACACAGATCTGAGCCAGGATCCGATAGGATCCATGAAAAAAACATACGAACATTTTGATATCCCCTTCAGCCGAACGGTCCAAAAACGAATGCAGGTCTGGCTGCGGGACAATCCCCGTTCAAAATTCGGCAGCCACTTCTGTAATGCATCTGAACTGGGAATGGACCCGGACCTGGAAAAAGAACGATTCAGTTTTTACCTTAACCGCTTCAACCTTACAGGAAGTAAATAACGATAAGAATACAAAATTATTTTAGTGTGCTTTTCATGGGTTTCACATTGGGTATAATTCTTTATTCAGTGCGCCGCAGGTGCACTGAACGCATGGCTAAGCCGCCATACCCGCGGCTTTTGGATGGGTATGGTCGGTCTTTAGCCTTTTGTTGGACTATTCAGAATTTTCGATTTAATTAGCAACAACATATCCGATATTCATTATTCCCATTTCTCCAAAATCCATTTTAATTAACTCTTTAGACTTTATTGTGAATCCACACCTCTTTATTAGTTCACAAAGCCTCTCAAGGGTGAATAGATGAAAAGATTTGTGCCCTGATTTTTCTGACCATGTTTGATAATTGTTCAGGCTTTCCTTTGTTTCGGCATGGCAATATGTTGGAGTGATCAGCAATCCATTTGTTTTTATGACACGTTTTGCCTCATTAATCGCATCCTCCGGTGTTTCCATGACATGTAACGCGTTTAGTATAACGACAGCGTCAAATAGATTGTTTGAGAAAGGTAATTGATAAGCACTTCCTATATGAAAAGAAATGTTTTTTATTTTTTCTGTCTTTGCTTTTTCCTTGGCAACGTTAATCATTTTGGGTTCAGAATCGAGCATATCAACATGTTGAGTGTAATTAACCAAACTAAATGAAACTTTTCCCGTTCCCGCTCCAATATCCAAAACTCTGGGTACAATACCAATATCTGTTTTTATTTTTTCTAATAATATATCAGATTCTCTGCCTGTCTTTTTATCATACCGTGAAGCGTTGGTAGCCCAGTATGAATCTTTTGATAAAGTCATAATATCAAACTCATATTTAGTATGGATTAATTTTTAGTCAAAAATATATTTGAACATCAAGTATCACATATTTTTCCTTACACCAGAATTACTTAAGCAACCTCAACTCTGTTTCGTCCATTCTGTTTTGCAACATATAAAGCATTATCTGCATATTTAATAAGTGAATCAATTGAAATATTTTCATTATTCCATCTTCCGGAGATACCTATACTAACGGTTATTTTGATTATATTTCCGTCTATGTTCAGAATCATTTTTTCAACTATCTGTCGTAGCCTTTCAGCAATGTCTGTAGCAACGTTACGGTTCGATTTTGGCATTATCATTATAAATTCTTCACCTCCGAATCTTCCAAAGTAGTCGATTTTACGTATATTAGCCAAAATAGTTATGGCAAATTGTTTCAAAACTTGATCTCCACACTGATGCCCCCAAGTATCGTTTACATTTTTGAAATAATCAATATCAAACATCAAAACAGAAAATGGAATATTCATCCTGATCGAACGTTGCATCTCCATCTCAACTTGAATCTTAAGCTGTCGCCTGTTAGCAACTCCGGTCAAAGGGTCGACATTAGCTAATTTTTCAAGCTTTTGCATCAACATTCGCCGTTCAGTAATATCATGAAATGTAATAATTATACAGGCATCACTCTTATTTACCGTTTTAATAGATTTAAATGATAGCTCAAAAAAGAGACTATCAGTAGTATTTTCTATTATCTCAATCTCTGAAACAGAAATATTTTTAACAGCATCTATTATTTCTGGTCGATAAATAAAAATTTGTTCTATATTTTCCCCTATAGATTTATCATTGATTTCATTAAACAATAAAGAACATCGTTTATTAAAATCAATAAGTTGAAGATCAGAATTAATAATAATGATTGCATCATTCATTTCATCAAATATAACTTCTCTCGCAACTGGGATAATATTAAAAAGAGAAAATCGATAGATAGCAAATGCATAAAAAATTGAGCTAATTGTAAACATATAAGGATTGATATCAAAATATTTCGGACCGAGTCCTCCCAGATAAATTATCAAAGCAAACCACTGAATAGTCAATGAAGCGATAATCAATAATGACTGCATTCGATACACAAATGCTGTTTTTGAAAAATAATTAATAAATACAACTGTACAATAACTCAACGCATAGATAAGATATATAATATGTATGAAATAAAAAAAACCTGCCTCAAAACTCAACATAGGCCCCATATGGGAATTAAATATAGCAGGATTTTTATAAAAAAGATGATGATAATGATTTGTCCATCTAGCGATAAATGAAATAACAGGAATAATAAAAAATATCAAACATCTAAAATTAGTTACTTCTTTCTCATAACCCGTATAGCATAAAGTAAATACTATTAATAACCCAGGCAAAAAGGGTATCCCGATATATTGAAATTTAGACCAAAAAAGCATGGATTCCAAGTCCACACTCATCAACTCAAATGCATAACCAAGAGCATAAACAGCAGCTGCTGCTGTAAAAAGTGAAAAAATAAAATTTAAGGGAGTAAATTTAAGTCTTAAACTATAGATACAAAGAAAAAGACAAAGAAAAAAACTTACAAAAATCATTACATGTGTCAATTCTATATTCATAAACTAAATATAATTATCATCAAGTGTAACTTATATTTTTTTACTATAACTAAAATAAACATTAGATAACTTATGGAATAATATTTTCGAATCCCTCCGATTTATCCGGGTTGATCATAAGATGGTCCATTGTGACTACTCGCCATTTTCATTCTAATTTTTGGCCTTGCGGGCAAAGGCATATTTCCAAGAAGCCATTCAAACATGTTGTTTGAGTGTCGTACGCGGGACACCGTTGTATTTGGCAAACCCTCGCTGGCTGAATTTGTCTTTGCGGCTTTGGAAATCGATAATTTTCTTGGAGACCTCGTCTCTGGCCCACCTCGTTTTGAAATTTGCTTTTTGAGAAGACTCAGAGTGTGTATCACCATGCTCGGTCTGTTGATCCTTTCTTTAGAATAGTTGTTGTTGCTGCAATATCTATTCTCAGACCGGGCTCTCTTTGTCTATCTATTTTTTTGCTCTTCAATCACTTTTTTTAAATTTTGGGGACACCTTGTGGCCCATTTTATGATCAACCCCGATTTATCTATATTTGATAATATAGAAATATCTATCTAAAGTATTTCATTAAAATAAAAAACTAATGCTGAATTACAATAATTTTTAATATCTTACTCGTTTTTATTGATTGCTAACGCTTGCTTAAATTGCTTTTTTCATAGTGTACGAAACGGCGAAAAAAGTCAGGTTGATACTTTTGTTCGACATCTGCTCACAAAGCACGTGTTGTTTGACTCGACAGTTGCTCGACAAGATACTCAAGGGCTTTTTCTAGCTGTGCGTCCTGTCCGGCGCAATAGCGAATATCAAATGGAACTTCAATGTCTGGTGGAACACCAATTCCTTCCAGATTAACACCATCTACTAGGGCGCTTTGCACTGCAAGGAAAAGGACGGTACCATTGGACAATGGAAAAAGCCGGCCTCCAAGGAAATGCCCCGGCGTCCGTTCTCCAATGACTTTTACCTGTTCATATCTTCGCGCACCATGTGCCAGTAGTTCTTTTCCACTTCGACTATACCCGTTAACCAAGTAAACCGCCTGCTTTCGCCATTGGGAATCGAAAACAGTTACCGTGCCATCTCGGTGATGCATCTTGAGGATCGGAATATTCGTATTAAAGATATTAAGATAAGATGGTGCTGCCCCACCTAAGCCATATCGCAAATCAATGATCAACGCGTCGGCTTCTTTCAATTTACCCCAAGTAAGGGCATTCAGTAATTCCTGCTGGTACTCATAACCCGCGTAAGAATAAATATGAATATAGCCAATGCGCGTTTTATTCCGTTCAATAATCCGGACACTGGATTTTTGTGCTTCCAACATCTCCTGTTTGGGATTAACAAGCGCAGGTTGCATTAAAATCGTGAATGGCTCGTCCATCTGTTTTCGTCGGATTTTAAAAACGACATCTTCCCCAATATATGAACGAAGTGAAGCGATTGGCAAGTACGATTTACCATTGACGGACAGGATTTCATCACCCTTTAACAGCCCTGCTTTCTCGGCTACACTTCCAGCAAGTACAGAGGCAATGTACAGGTGTTTCTCGATTTCCTGGGTTAAAATACCGACTGATGGATACAACACTTCTTTACCATCGAATAGTTTGCCGATCTCTGGAATTTTTGAAAACAATGCACATAGCTGATAATACTCATAATCATCTGGCGTTAAATAGTATGTGTGAGAAGCATTCAACTCGCCAAGCATGGTATTCACCAAACTGGAAAACGTTTTTTGAGAAGACATATTTTTTAGCTTTATACGATAGTCGGCTTTAATTGCAGAAAAATCCTTGGCTATTTGGTCAGGATTATAAAAATGCTCTTCAACAATGTTAACGATTTCTTCAAATAAAACAGAATAGGAGCTATGGTTTTGTTTAGCTACTGCAGGTGAAACTCGTACAATAATGAGGCACATACTCAAAACAAATAGGATGAGTTTTTTCATAGTAAGGTCTATATAATCCGTTTTAATTAGTTCTTTTTTCATTGTCGAACGCTGAGGTGAGGGGCGCCGCCAGTAACTTATGCGGAATTCGACTCCCGTTCACGGCGTCCCTTCTACCGACTTGTTATCTAAAATATTCAGCATTATTATTAACCACTTACATACACAAATTACAAAAAGTTTTCTAACAAAAGGTTCTTCTATAACGGAATAACGGCTCATACTTAAAACCAAAATCCTATCAGGGCACCTTTCGTGCTTCCCATTGTTCCATGCACTTTCTAAAAATATGGGGGTAGACGATGAAATGACGGAATGGTCGGATACAGTTCATGTAAAACACGCTGAAAGCGTTCCTATACTTAATGTACACCGCAAGACGGACCTTCCACTTCCCTTCTCCCAAAGGAGACCAAGCATAATGCATTAATGCATGCTCGGTTGAATTGGAGAGTTCATGGAGCGTTTCGTCCTCGAAGGTATACACTGACCTAAAGTTCATATAGTCTCTCGTTGAGATGTCCATCGCGCGTTCCAGAGTGTCTTTCTCAAGATCGCTTTCCAGCTAACGTTATGAATTTTATCCTCCGTCCCGTTTCCGCAAAAAGACATCTTCCGGCTTGAAAATAAAGTATGACATAAAATTTTATCCGTCCCTGCAACAAGGGATGGTGGATAAAATTCTGTTGAACTTAACCTTAGATAGGTGTACCAAATATATATGGGGATTGTAAATAACTATCAGGAATATAAAAAACAAAATTGGCGGCCCGAGGCCAGCCAAAATGGGATTTGCTGACATATTTATGGGCATTATTCAACCTTTTATAGAGGAGCTGGTAGTTGAGGTCGAGTGTATGCTCACCTGATGTTGGTTTGCCGATTTCTGTAAAAAGGCTGGTATAGATTTCGTACTGGGTCATGCCTTCTACATGAAGGCTATTCTATTCATGGAGGTAAGGCTAAAAATGATAAGATAGACTCTCGTAAAATAGCGGGTCTGCTTCGTGGCGGCATGTTTCCTCTTGCTTATGCCTACCCCAAGAAAATGCGAGCAACGAGAGATCTTTTACGAAGAAGAGATGACTAACTGAAGCACTCGCAGATTTACCCGCCTGGGCCGAATTTCAAAACAAGATCAGTCGAGGTCTAATGTCTTATACCTGATCAAGCACATCCCTAAGAATAGTGGCGATAGACCTTGCAACAATCGGTTTATGAATTAAGGCCTTAGCATTGATTGCCTTTATTGTTTCATGAGACATTTTTCTACTATAGCCGGTACTCAGGATCACAGGTATATCCCGTCTGATTTTCATCAGCTCTACCGCTAATATATTGCCCGGCATTTTGGGCATATTCGTATCAGTCAAAACCAGATCAAAATCGTAGGGTCTTGCTGCAAATAGCTTCAGGCTTTCAACACTGTCATTCATAACTGTTACTTCATACCCCAGCCGTTCAAGGATTTTTCCTTCTGCTCTTGCAACAGAGATCTCGTCGTCTATGAGAAGAATCCTTTCCGTTCCTCTTGGGAGAGCATTGGACTCATAATTCAAGGATTTTTCACCTTCAGATGTTATCGGCAGATAGATTTTGAAAACAGAGCCTTTACCAGGTGAACTTGTAACTTGGATTGCTCCGCCGTAACTCTGCACTATTCCGTGCACCATAGAAAGCCCCATGCCCGTGCCTTCCCCTGGCGGTTTCGTTGTAAAATAGGGCACAAATATTGAATCAATTATATCCTGGGGAATACCGGTACCAGTATCTGAGACTATCATTTCGACATAAGCCCCAGAGGCATGTTGCATCCCGATAGTGTTCTCCTTGCCATCAAGAACGACATCACGAATGATGATTTCAAGAGCACCACCATCCTCCATTGCGTAAGTGGCATTGGTACAGAGATTCATCATAATCCGATGAATCTGGACAGCATTTCCTTTGACTAACGCAGTGGAATCCACTTCTTGTCGTATTTCAATGGAAGTCGGGGTTGATGAGCGTATTAATTTTAAAACCTCTTTTGCTATCTGACTTATGCGAATCGGTTTTATTTCTTCATCGGCTGGACGAGCAAAGGTAAGTATCTGGGAAACAAGTTCTTTTGCTCGTCTTCCAGCTACATAAATCTCGTTAATATCATCCCAAAGCGGTGTCTGTTCTTCAACTTGGGACAAGGCAAGCTCGCTAAAACCTAGAACAGCAGAGAGTATGTTATTAAAATCATGGGCGATGCCGCCAGCCAGTTGTCCAAAGGCTTCCATTTTCTGCGCTTGTACCAGTTTTCTCTGTAATCTTTCCTTTTCCTTCTGCCCTCTGATGAGTTCCGTAATATCGTATATCACAGAGTACAACATGGTTTTCCCATCAATCTCGATCGGACCGCTGCTGACCTCCACGTCGCGGATGGAACCATTTGCCAGCTGGTGCTGAAAATGATAATGGTCAAAATTTGTTTTAGAAGCCCATTCCCAGATCGCTCTCAGCCCTTCCTCCGGCATGGTGTTTATTTCGGAAATTTTTTTTGCAATCAATTGCTCGAACGACCAACCGTAAAAACGAACCGCCGCAGCATTCGCATTAACAATCCTGCCGTTATCCGGATCTATGATAAGCTTGACAATGGGACTATTTTCAAACAAATCTCGATAGCGCTTTTCACTCTCAATTAAGGCGTTGTGCTCTCGCGCCAAACGCATACTGTAGTGGGCATTTTCTATAACGGATGGTAGCTTGAACAGATAACCCTGGGTTTTAGTAAGATAGTCATAGGCCCCCATCTTCAATGCCTTGACTGCTATCTCCTCATCACCTTTTCCGGTTATTAAAATAACTGGTATTGCATTATTTGTTGAGAGCTTAATCTCCTTTAATATCTCCAGTGCATTCGCCTGTGGAAGCCTATAGTCAAGGAGTATCACGCCATACTGATCTAGACATCCTGTCTGCTCTATTATCTTATAGAAATCCTCCACACTATAGACTGGGTCCATTTGGATATGTGGCGTATAACGGGCAATATGCCTACAAGTCAGATCAACATCTGCCTGATTGTGTTCAACATAAATGACTTTCAATCTTTCTACATCGTAATCTTTAGCCTTGCGGAAAGAAGTAGAAGCATTTTCCAGGAACTCTGGCAATTTTTCCAAATAACCTTGTTTTTTAACAATATAGTCATCCGCACCTGCTTTTAACGCTGCAACAGCAGCGTCCTCATCACCCTGCCCGGTTAATATCACAACTGCAACAGGTAGAGAATGACCTCTTATGTGAGATAGAATAGCAATACCATCACCATCTTGAAGGTGCATGTCTGTCAGAACCAGATCATATTCCGAAAAATCCTCACGTCGAACAATTTGCAGTGCTTCTGTTTGACTATGAGCTATATCGATGAATATCGTAGGAGAGCTTTTTCTAAGTCTCCGAATTGTTAAATCAATATCAATCTGATTATCTTCCACATACAATATTTTCATAGCATTCTCGGTAAAAGGGTTGTTCCCAGCCAATACATTTCAATTTCTGTGGCAACCTCAACAAATTTTTCAAAATCAACCGGTTTGACAATATATGAATTCGCACCATATTCATATGCTGTAGTAATATCTGCATCCAGTGAAGAACTTGTCAGGACGACAATCGGTATATTTCTTATTCCTGGTTGCTCTTTATATTTTCGTAAAACCTCGAGCCCTCCTATCTTGGGGAGCTTCAGATCCAAAAGGATAATCAGCGGCAACGGTTCTCCTGCCTCCCAACGGCTAAGCCATGAAATGGCTTCCTCGCCATCTCTTGCAATATCCAAAGGGTTCGTTAAATTCTGTTTTTTGAATGCTCGCCGGGTCAGGTCAATATCAAGGGGATTATCTTCTACCAATAAAATCGGTTGGTGCGAATTTCTCTGTTGCTTCATCCGGTCAGTCTCCCTTCTTTTTTTTGACACTTTTGGGAATTTTAATGAAAAATGTAGCCCCTTCTCCACGTGAACTCTCTGCCCAGCAACACCCACCAACCCGCTCAACAGCTTTCTTTACAATAGCCAGCCCGATACCTGTCCCCGGATAATCTTCGGCCCTATGCAACCGCTGGAATATTTCAAAGATACGGTCAGTATATTTTTGGTCGAAACCGATCCCGTTGTCTTTGACCCACAAAGTCCAGTAATTCTCATCATCTTCCCCGCCTATTTCAATTGTTTTCGGCGGCTTCTCACGGGAAAACTTCACGGCATTATCTAAGAAATTGGTAAGAACCTGCCTCATGGTAGCCATATCTGATTGCATATTTTGAAACGGCAGGTTTACTGACACATCTATCTGTTTGGTTTCAAAATCAAATGTTCGGTGACCGATCAATCCGTCGATCAGCGCGCGCAGATCGATTTCCGCAGGTTGAACTTCCCTCCTCTCCATTCGTGAATAGGCAAGTAGGTCTTCAATAAGCTGATTCATCTGAGCCGCACTTTGGCGAACATTGTTCAAAAATAATCGACCTTCCTCATCAAGCTTATCGATGTAATCTTCCTGAAGAAGCCGACTGTAGCCGTCAATACCTCGCAAGGGCGCTTTCAAGTCATGACTCACCGAATAGGTAAATGTCTCCATCTCCTTATTTTTGGCTTCAAGAGCCTCAGTACGTTGGCGAACAAGTTCCTCAAGATGTTCACGGTACTCTTTTAGCTCATTTTCATTTTTTTTTCTCTCTGTAATATCCTTTGAGACTGCAAGCAAAGCTTTTTCACCATTAAGATTAAAAATAGTTGCAGACAATAGCCAGTCTAGCGTTTTTCCGTTTTTATCAACCACTTGAGTCTCATAATTTTCAATATATCCTCTCCCATCTATTTTATCCTTCAGGTCCTTTCTATCATCAATATCTTTCCAAAGCTTGCGAGTAGAGAAGTTTTGGCTGAGGACCTCCTCCCGGCTATACTTTAGGATTCTCGCAAAACCATCATTAATATTAAGAAAGCGTCCATCGGAAAGCCTGGAAATAGCCATTGCATCTGGGCTTGTCTTGAAGGCAAGCCGAAATCTCTCTTCGCTCTCCACTAAAGCCTTTTCCACTCTTTTCCGATCACTTATGTCCAGTATAGTGCATATAATTGGCCGTTGTCTTTTTTTTTGTTTAAATGCCGTTGCGTTAATTAAAACATCTACACGTTCTCCATTTTTATGCTGCCAGCATGTCTCGACAGAAGTGACACTATTTTTTTCGATCAGATTATGTATATTCTGGCCATTTCTATCATATTCTTCGTCGTCGGGGTACAGCATTCGTGTGGATTTATTAAGTAATTCAGATTCACTATAACCAACAATACTCATTAGCCTCTGATTGACCCAGGTAAACTGACGATCCATGACTATACCGATACCTATTGGTGCTGCCATATGGATGTTTTCCAGAATCTCTTCTTTCTCTCGGAGTACGTTTTTGGTTTTTTGCAATTTCTCAATAAGTCCAGCCATCTTGACATTTTGATACGCAATTTCAGACAATTGATTAGCCATGGTAAAAAGAAACCGGGCAACAAGGTCGAACTGCTTTCGTGGCATTATCGGTGTTTCCCGAAATGCATCAAGCATTACCGTTTCATCCACTCCGATCTCCCGAGCATACTCGCGCATCCGCTCCTCTGTTTGAACGTCATCACGGACCTGACCTATAAGCCAGTTAGCAATATGCTTTCCCCCGACAATGATGCCCGTACCGGCATCGTATAACCCGCTACTCAAACAAGCTTTTATAATTGGGCCTTCCGGATGAAATTTCCCAATCTTCGCATCCGAATCATAGCAATTTTTCTGACCCTTCTCCGTCTTGCGGATTACATCGCCATATAATCTACAGAAATTACTAGGTTTTGTTATCGGTGTTCCATCGGCATGGGTAATAATGGCTGCGACATTGACAGCACTGGCAAACTCGTCCTGAAGATGCTGTATATCTTCAATTGAGAATAAATCTTCAAAGACAATGTTTTTCTCATCCTCTACAGACAGTGCCCTGCTCAAAGCTAGTCTGTCACGTTTGAGTTGCGCATTTTCTTTTTCCAACTCTCTTACCCTTTTAGCCATGTTTTTATACAATCGTTGTTTACTCATTGTATCCCATGCGTTTTGGGGTGAATGCGAATGTGCGACTTGAGAGAGTTAAGGTATTCAAGCAATCAATCGTTGATTGGCTTTTCAACCGGCCTTAACCCACATATTTTATAAAAAAAGAAGGCGAACCCGCACAAATCCTCAAGAGCCTTCCATGGTCCTTTGCTATCGGGTAGGTCAGGGGCTTTCCAGCCCCTTTCCCCCCTCAGAACCGTACGTGACAGTCTTCCGTCATACGGCTCAAGCATTTCTAAGGCTAGGCTTGCGGAACCGCCCGGTTGGTTTCTTTTACCTATGCTGAAATTCACAGTTATTTCATTACATATTTTCTCGATTGCTGTAACGGGAACGCCCTTTGGTTTTACCCATCTTGCCCGGAAGATCAGTGTGCCTTGCGGTTTCACCTGCCGAATACTCCCGACGAAGATACGGGGTTTCCACGTTCCACTCTATTGCCAATTAGTGGATGACTTAGGTCTGCCCTCTGCACCGGCGGTACATCATCTCCGTGCAGGCAATTACAAAACCTGCAATCTGACCGCTCACCTTTTGGTCCAAGCTTATCAGCCTCTTTAGCTTGTTCCCTCTGACGGTACTTACAGAACATTCAATTAATTTGACCATATCATCCAAACCCTTGCCCTCACCCGGAATGAGGCTGCCAAGAGGGTATCCGCCTCACGGCTTTCACCCCTTACGCAATTGCGGAATTCGGTACTTTGTCGGTTGGGCTTCACACCGTTACCGGATACACCGGAAACTGCTTGCCACCAAGGTACCGGCAGGAGCGGTGGCTGTCAAGACACTTGTCGCATTTTTTGAAATTTTCTTCTCTTACAACTGAAACCCATTACTGGATTTCACCCAACAGGGACTTTCACCCTGCAAAGTGCGCCGAGCTTTGCTCGGTGCGATAACGCAGTTTTCAGGAGCGTGCGCGCTTTTTGCGCGTCCCTTGCAAAACATGGTTATGCTCAATTTTTTCTTTAATCACATGCAAAACCTTATTGGCAAAAAGAGCATGAAATGGCTTGATAATAAACCACCATATTTTTTCCTTAAAGGTTGGATTCTCTGCAATCAAATCAAAGCTAAGCTCTGTCACACCGTCGTTTGAATGCAAGGAATATCCTGTCTGGCAATCGAAAAAGACTGATTTTAAGGAAAACCAATATTTCATCGGCCGTTCAAATTCTGTCAGAGTAAATGGCCCCATTGTATCACCCACATTTAGTTTCAGCACATCATCCGGCCTTCTAAGATTTGCTGCCGCCCAAGCTGAATTTAGACCATCTACTAAGAGGATTCTTATGAAAAAGAACGGTTTGGTCTCAAGGAATCTGTAAACAGGGAATTTGTTAGGCATCCTGTCAATCAAGTCAAAGATAGCATGGGAAGGAGCCTTGATTTGGATTTGTCTTTTATCTTGTATCATGCCTTTGCCTTCGATTAAGTTCTTTGCATAACTTTTTACATCACTGGAGAAACCCGATACATGTTTGCTGTTGGGAATTACTTGAAGTGAGTGTCAAACCAAAATTCACCCATATTTTTATTTTGCTTGCATACCCACGAACGAACTGCCCGGCATCAGGTCTGATACTCTGACGGTTGAAAATCCGCTTTCTCTAAGCTGCTCCCTGAGTCTCCCCGGATCAGGCAGCAATGTGACCCCTTGAATGGAAGCGTTGGCCATATTCAGGTTGGCCGCCCCGAAATCAGAGTCTTTTCCCTGCATGTTCATGATGATAACAAGGCTACCACCGGGTGCCAGTCTGGATCGCAGCGTTTTGAAAAGTTCGGGACGCTGTTCAAGTGGGAAATAGTATACAACGTTAACCAGGGTAATCAGATCAAAATGGGGTATATTCTCCGGCAGATCCCTGATATCCCCCTTGATAATCTCAAACCTCTCCTGAAGTTCCCACTTTTTCATATTCTGCATCGCCTGCCTGGCTGCGGCTTCATCGACGTCAATTCCCAAGCCGGACAGATCCGGATTAATTTGCGAAATGCTTTTTAAAAGAAGACCTGATCCGCATCCGATGTCCAAGACCCGCAATCCCGGAACCGTTGGCACGATGTCCGACAGAAACGTATTGATCACGGGGTCTGAGAGTTTAGAAAATCTGGCAACAATATCACCGACCCATTTAAGGTCATCACCCAAGGCAGCGCCTTTCATCCTGGCTGCAGCATGACGGTATGAATTGTTATAATAAGTCACATTGGCCTGAATTATTGCTGACAGGGTATCCCCGTGTGCACCAACCATTGCCAGAGATCTTTTACCCCTGATACCATAGCGATCCATTTTGCAGTTCAGTTCTTTAATAGAAATACCGACTTTGAGCAAGGCATCCAATATGTCCGGGTTTTTAACCTCCAGCTTTTCAATCAGGTCGTTCCTGGAACAAGGGGTTCTCAATGCCTCAAGAAGCCCGGATTCAACCGCAGCGTACAAAAAGTGATATCTGACGATCCTTTTAAAGTCTGAAAACACAGGAAAAAGCCCTGGTATTTTGAATGTTTTAAAGAACGAATACATATATTTTAATTGCATTTTCTTTCCCATTAATATCAAAGGGTTTGCCCCACACCGGTCAGAAGCTGATCGAGCATTCCTTTCAGTGTGTCTATCATGGTTTCTACATCGACTTCGGAACTGTTTAGTCCTTCATAAAGGACAATCAAATAGTGGGAGAAAAAGGCCCTGGCGCACAGAAGGGTATCGGCTTCGGGCCGAATCTCCTTTCTTTTCTTTGCCTGTTCCAGCATATTGCTGATCAGAAGAACGAATTCAAAAGCTTGTGTGGTCAGTTTCCCTCCCCATTCCCCTTTTACAAACCAAAGTTCCTTTAATAATGTCCGGGACAGATCAGGGCGTTTTGAATAATAGGTGTAAAAAAACCGGGCAAGATGAAGAAATCTGTCACACATATTAGCGTCTTTGGGCATGCTTTTCATGGCGTTTGCCTGGGTGGAAGTGAGATCTTCCAATAATGCGGCAATAAGCAGTGATGACTTGTCTGGGAAATGGCTGAAGACCGTTCCGACACCCACACCGGCCTGTGTTGCGATGGCCCGCGTGGAAGTTTTGTCAAAGCCCAGCTCATTAAAAAGCTCCCGGGATCTCTCAAGGATGATTTTTCGCGTCTCCTCTTTTTGTATATGCCTCCGACTTCCGATACTGGTTTCTTTACTATCCATTGTTCCCTTCAAAAATGGTGATGATGAATGCGCTCATTCACTGAGCATGCTCAATTTAACAGAATTGTTTTTTTAATGCAATTAAAAATGAAAAAGAAACATCAGGGTTAAGCAGGTTGTACTTCACACCATAGCGGGTGAGTTTTTGATTTGGTGGTGTGGGAGCATAACGTGGAGTTCTTCGGGAACCGCGTTTTTCGCGATTTCCAAAGGAACGGTTTGTTATCCATTTTTACCGATAATCTCATGACCGTATGAATTGTCGATAGAACACCGCCAGACGTCATCAGGCGATTTATTGAATACATATGTGGCTTTACGTTCAGTGGCAGGAAAACCTGGACCAGATACGACAGTGTTTGCCAACACCAAAGCAGTATCTCCTGACTCTATAATTTCCATACCATTTTGTTCAACTTGCAATCCATTTTTGAAATATACCGCTATAGCCTCAAAAGCTTTACGAATTTCTTTTTTACCTACCGCATTCCGACCTGGTTCTATAACTAAAATAGCATCATCCGTATAGATATCCATGAGCACGTCAAAATTCTCAGCAACGATAGCTTTGTCTGCCTTTTCGATTTGAAGCTCTACTGGGTGCCGATTCACTTTTTCGTTTCTCCTTTATGACATAAGGCTTGGTTCAGGGGTGCATGGAGCGCAGCGGAATGCATCCCCTGCACCCAGATGTTGTGTGCCGGGCACGGCACACGTCTTAAGGGTGAGCCTACACCTTAGCATCATGAAGGTCAAGGCAAGTCCCAAACCCAGCCTGATGGAGGCGGGTCGAAGACGCGAAGCCACGGTATAGTGTTATCACAACGGGGTACCGGTGACGGTGCTTCGGAAGGCAGTGGTTCCGCCGAGGCGGAGCAGCACAAAAGGAGTCCTATCCCGATCGCTATGCTATGGGATTGTCTGAATCAAACCCGCTTTGCCTCCCTCTATTATATTATTTTTTTGTTTTTCTGCTAAAACAGATCTTTAGTAAAAATAGTTACCCTATTACGTCCATCTGCCTTACTTTTATATAAAGCGGCATCTGCATTGGCGATAAGTTCAGCTGGATTAGATGATTTATTCGGGATGGCCATGGATATGCCAAAACTCATGGTTACTATATCATCGACCATTGACCCTTTATGCGGAATGCTGTTATTTCGAATACGTTCTTTTGCAGCCAGACAGATTTTTCTTGCACCATCAGAATTGGTGTTCGGTAAAATGATTGCAAATTCTTCGCCGCCATAGCGAACGGCTACATCTGATGGTCGTCCAACGGACTCCCCGAAGGCCCTTGCCACCGACCGAATACAGTCATCGCCTTTCAAATGCCCATAAGTGTCGTTATAATTTTTAAAAAAATCTATATCCGCCATAATCAGAGAAAGGGGTTGATGGCTTCGGTTCGATCTTTTCCATTCTATTTCCATTACCTGATCGAAATATCTTCGATTGTAGAGACCGGTAAGTCCATCACGTTCAGACAATTCTTCCAGCTTTCGATTTACCGCCTGCAATGCTTTTTCTGTATCTGATCGAGTTTTTTCGTAATAAAAGGAAAAAAAAGCAATGCAAGCATTTAAAAGCAAAACATTGGCTATGCCGACTATGGGTAAGGCTCTTTCGCCTGACCCATATTTTGACAAAAATAT
This sequence comes from Desulfocicer niacini, assembly GCF_054657595.1. Classification (NCBI taxonomy): domain Bacteria; kingdom Pseudomonadati; phylum Thermodesulfobacteriota; class Desulfobacteria; order Desulfobacterales; family Desulfobacteraceae; genus Desulfocicer; species Desulfocicer niacini. The sequence goes on along the minus strand of NZ_BAAHYK010000062.1, from coordinate 3,911 downwards.
CGTGCTTATCAGAATATAAAAAATCAAACTAAAAATTATTCCTTTACGTATTCCAAGCAAAAATAACGCTAAAGGATAGAAAAGTGATGCCCACACAAAGACTGTCAGATGTGTTTGGGGAAGATAAAAGGCATATAATCCAAAAAGAGCTGATGAAATAATGAAGACCCAAATTGCAGTCTCCATGATCCGAATATTGCGTGAAAGGAAGTAAAGCAGAAATGAAAATGTTATGAAAACCAAGGCTTCAACGGCTGAGAGGATGTAAAGTCCTCTGGAAAAATTTATGAAAGTAAACGTACCACCAACAACTATCATTAAAATCAAGCCAGCTTTTAGAATGGTAAGTCTTCGTAATTTGTGAATATCAGCAGTACTGGCAATCAAGTTTTTTTTAATGGGAGTCTTTTTATTCATATGTCACTTTACATTCTTAATCCCTGTTCTGATGAGCATTCGTCTCTGAATGCTTTATTGGAGCGAACACTTATGTTGAGCGGCACGCTCTCAGCAGCAACCATGTACCCTTCAGAGTTCAAAAGCGTGTCCGCTCCAACTTACTGTTCAAGTAAGCCGCTGCGCGGCAGATCCGCCAAGACTTCCGCCTCCATGATGTTTCCCAATATAAGGAGAAACTGGCTGACGTAACACGATTTTAAAGTAATTGTTAAATCCATCCTCCTTCCCACCGGAGGTTGTCCCACTTCGGTGGGATCCCCTTCCCGAACTATTCAAAGCAAAACCCTTATGGCAAAAAAATTGGATTTGGCTTCGGTGCCGGGCTTCTTGAACAAAGGATTGAATTTAACCTAACAGGTTGACACAATCCTAAAGGTTGTGCAATGTTTTTCTATTACAATCATGAAAATAATGTATAATCCTACCTCAGCCAAGACAGGGGGGCTACAAGATATTGTACCCGTCCCCATCCCCGGAAAAGCAAGCATTTTTAGACATAGTCTATCGCATGTGACTCGCTGAAATTTCAAGATTGAATAAAAAAAACTTTATAGAATCTCATCAAATTACTAAAAAGTCTTGATTTTTATTCAACAGTAATGTTATACGGCATTTTTTAACATTGGAGAATTAATTTGCGACACCACATTGCTGCCAAACAGAACTATTATTATTACGGGTATTACATATCCGGCTGCCGTGGTGTTTCTTGATCTAATTTAAAAACAAACGAAAATTCAATGCTGCAGGCCGGAAGTGTCTGCAGCATTTTTTATTTTAAAGGGCTGCAACACATTTCCGGGTTGCAGCCCTTTTTTTATTTTTAATTACATAGGATTATCGAAAAATGAATGTACTGGACATCCTGAAAGAACGTGGCTTTATTGACAATCAAACCCATGCAGCAGAGCTGGGATCCTACCTGAACAAAGAGGGGGGAAGCTGCTATATCGGTTTCGACCCGACTGCGGACAGCCTCCATGTCGGTCATCTGATTCCAATCATGTCCCTTTCCCATATGCAGCAAAACGGCCACCGTCCCATTGCCTTGGTAGGTGGGGGAACAGGCATGATCGGAGACCCCAGCGGCAAGACTGAAATGAGGCAGATGATGACCCTGGAGACCATTGACAAAAATGTTATGGGTATCAAAAATCAATTGTCAAAATTTATCGATTTTAAGGACAACAAGGCGCTTTTAGCAAACAATGCGGACTGGCTTGCCACCCTTGACTATGTCCCCTTTCTGCGGGATATCGGTAGGCATTTCAGCATCAACCGGATGATTAAGGCGGAAAGCTACCGTCAGCGCATTGAATCCGAAGAGGGGCTCAGCTTTATCGAATTCAACTATATGCTCCTCCAGGCCTATGATTTTCTCAAACTTTTTGACCGCCACCACTGCATGCTCCAGATGGGGGGCAGTGACCAGTGGGGAAATATCTTGGCTGGTGTAGATCTGATTCGAAAGACCAGGCAGGAAACCGTATTTGGAATCACTTTCAAACTAATTACCAAAAGCGACGGCAGTAAAATGGGGAAGACAGCTAGTGGGGCTGTCTGGCTTGATCCCGAAAAAACCTCTCCTTATGACTATTATCAATTCTGGATGAATACTGATGACCGGGATGTGGTTCGGTTTCTCTCTCTTTTCACCTTTCTGCCAATGGCTGAAATCGATCACATCTCCTCACTTTCAGACGCCAGACTAAACCAGGCCAAAGAAATCCTCGCATTTGAAGCCACCTGCCTGGCCCATAGTAGAGAAGAGGCTTTAAAGGCAAAGGCCGCAGCAGCAGCAGTCTTTGGCAGCCGCGAAATTTTTGATGAGATATTACCATCCTCAACCATACCGAGACAGGGGACGGCTGTTTCCCCAAGCACTCTTCCCACCACTCAGGTCTCCATGGGAGAACTGGCAGATGGAATCCCGGCTTATCAGCTCTTTCATCGAACAGGTCTTTCCAAAACAGCTGGAGAGGCCCGGCGCCTGATAAGCCAGGGCGGGGCATATATAAATGGAGACAATGTGACGGTTTTTGATCTGCCGATCTGCGCCGATCATCTTATAAACCATGAAATTATCCTGAGAGCTGGCAAAAAAAGGTATCACAGAATTAAGATTTAAAACGATAATCGAATTTCAAATAGAATCAGCTCTGCTTTGAAAAAAGCTTTGCTGATTCTGAAAAATATAGAGTTACTCACTGAGCAAATTATTAAATCTTACAACAATTGTATGGATGCTTCTCATTAAACCCTATCTATGATGGTATGATTGAACGCCTTCTCTGAAATTATCTAACCACCATATATTGTGTTTGCTTTGAAAAGCCAAAAAATGCGACAAGTATCTTGACAGCCACCGATCCCGATAGCCCTCTCTTTGCGGTTTCTACCAAAATAATAATCTCTTGATAAATCACAGTTATTAAATACTTTTTTCTTTAATTTTAGTAAGTTCAAACTTATTCTTTAAAATATTATCAAGTACAGATATTGGAAAAAGTTTTTTTAACAGTGGAATATAGAAACTTTTTTTCCCGATCCGAACAATTGAAGGCGAATTCTCTTTCATTGAAATGGAAACAAGTTTTCCTGCAAAATTTTCAGCAGATGTTGCATCTATTTGAGAAGACTTAGCACGTTTTCTAATTGAATTCTCTAAAGAATGATACCATGAATTTTTTTTGAAGATGCCTGAATATAATGTGTTTGCGGTCTCTCCAAAATTGGATGCAATTGCTCCCGGCTGTACTGAAATAACACGAATCCCGAATGGGGCAAGTTCCATTCTTAATGCATCTGATAATGCATGCAAAGCTGCTTTCGATGCACAGTAAGCTCCGGAAAATGGCGTTGTTACAATACCTGAAATGCTTCCAATGTTTATAATCAAACCTTTTCCCCTCTCTTTCATTCCGGGTACAACTTTTTGTGCAATGACAACAGGAGATATGACATTTGTCTGAAACTGCATTATAAAATCATTTTTGGGAATTTCAATAGATGGTCCCATAAGACCGTATCCTGCGTTATTGACGAGTATATCAATATGCTCTTCTTTCTCCAGCACAGAGCTTATAACTTTATTAATCTCATCCTCATTGTTTACATCAAGAGAATAAGTTGAAATTCCTTTTTTCTGTAACTCTATAAGTGAGTCAAGTTTCCTTGCAGTTGCAATAACGCAAAAGCCGCATCTATGAAATTCCTTTGCAAGAGCTTTTCCAATACCTGATGAACATCCAGTTATCAGTACAACTTTTCTTTTCATTTTTCTGGCTCCTCGCTGTTTCATTTTTCTTTTCCAGTACAGTACAGAAGGCTCTCGCGGTAGGAACGCCAGTTACCCAGCGCCCCCCGCACAAACCCGGACGTGCGGTTTTCCCGCATCCGGTTCCTCGGTTATACTCGCTTTCGTGTAAGACTTTTGTTTATGTAAACACCCA
>NZ_BAAHYK010000061.1:0-25532 GCF_054657595.1 Desulfocicer niacini | reverse complement strand
ATTCATATTAGGAAGGAGTCGTTAATGTCCGGAACGAAACGTAGAATACCCACCATTTTTATTCCCTTTGCCATGGGGTATTTCATCTCCTATCTTTTTCGTGTGGTCAATGCCGTCATCGCCCCGGATTTGGTGATGGATCTGCATCTTGATCCATCTCAACTGGGTCTGCTCACCAGTGTCTATTTTATCTCATTTGCCTCTTCGCAGCTTCCATTGGGGGTGTTGCTGGACAGGTTCGGTCCACGCATGATCAACGCCCTGCTTCTTGTTGTTGCAGCCCTGGGAGCGTTTATATTTTCCAGATCACAAACACTCACCGGAGTTATCATCGGGCGGGCCTTTATTGGATTCGGGGTCTCTGCCTGCCTCATGGCTGCATTCAAAGCCTATGTCATCTGGTTTCCTGAAAAAATGTGGCCCCGAATTAATGGGTTTCAGATGGCGGCAGGAGCACTGGGGGCACTGACAGCCACCACCCCTGTGGCCTGGGCACTTCAGATAACGGACTGGAGGGGGATTTTCATGGGGCTTTCAATGCTTTGTCTCTGCGCATCACTCATTTTATGGCGGGTGGTTCCTGAAGAAAAGGAGAAAAAGAGATCAGACTCTTTACCGGAACAGCTCCGGGGAATAAAAACGGTTTTTACCAGCCCTCAGTTCCTGCGCACGGCTCCGGTAACAACCCTTTCCCAGGCCAGCTTTCTCTCCATCCAGGGATTATGGGTGGGACCCTGGCTCCGGGATGTCGGCAAAATGGAACATATGGAAGCTGCCATGCTTCTTTCGGCAATTGCTCTTTCCATGATGTTCGGTTTTATATTTCTGGGGTATCTTGCAGAACGGCTCAGCAGAACCGGTATTGATGTCCTGTCTACGGCAGTCTGTGGAATGATGATTTTCATGGTTATCCAGGGGATCATCATTGCAGGTCAATCCAGTATGGTTCCCCTGATCTGGCTTCTGTTCGGGTTTTTCGGCACATCGGGCATCATCGCCTATTCCGGGCTTTCCCACCAATTTCCCCGGGAGTTGTCCGGACGGGTGACCACGGGCATCAATCTTCTGGTTTTTCTGGCGGCATTTGCCTGTCAATGGGCCATCGGCGTCATCATTAATCTTTGGGAAACCGGCTTGGCAAATAGCTATGCACCCGTGGGATACCAGGCGGGATTCGGGGTGATGCTTGTGCTTCAACTTTTGGGCCTTGCATGGTTTTTCATGGCCCCTTTTATCCCGATTGCACATGGGAAACCTGATCTCAAGGTAAGTGTTCGTGAAGATTAGCTGGGGGGCTGAGTTTCATACCCGGGGCTTGATCACAAGATCGACCATTCTGGAAAGGGGGCAAGCCTGACCCCACTGACCAGCTTTTGTGAGGGCCGGCCTATCTTATGATCAAGTCACTTTTTCAAAATCCTAGGATGAGGACTAAATCGCCGATTTTTCCGGATCTTGAATTTCGCTGTCAATGCTTAAAAAACGAATCAGTCCTTCAATGGAGATCCAGATGGCAATGACCAGAACGATCATATTCACCGTTTGAAGCAGCATGTTGTGCTGGGTGCCAAAATTGGTCTGATTAACGATGAGTGCCCAGATGGTCATGAAGATCATAAATACGGCGGGAATGCCGGAGATCATCCATTTTATGCCGCCTTTTTCCTTCAGGTAGACGGTGATGATGATCAGCGCCAGGGCCGCCAGGGTTTGATTGACTGCACCGAAAAGGGGCCATAGTTTCAGTGCACCCTTTCCGCCGGCACCCGATGCAAAGGCAAGTCCCAGGGCGGAGAGCACGGCAATGGAGGTGGCCATGTATTTTCCGGTTAGAAAATCCATTCTAAAGTTACTGAAAAGTTCGGCCACGATGTAGCGCTGGATACGGGTGGCGGTGTCCAGGGTGGTACCGGCAAAGGATGCCACAAATACACCCATGATGACGATGGCAAAGCTCATGGGCATACCCGTGGCCGCAATCATGTTGGCAGCACCGTTAACAAAGGCACCCACCTTGGAACCAAGACCTGCAGCAGCGGCCCAGGAAGAGTAATGGGTGGTCCATGCGGCAACACCCACAAGGGTTTCTCCGGATTTTGTGGTGTATCCCATGCCAATACCAGCAGATACAGCGATGATCACCAGGATGGCCAGGGCACCTTCCATGAGCATGGAGCCATATCCCACGAACAGGGAATCGGTCTCCTGTCTCACCTGTTTGGCAGAGGTGCCCGAAGAAACCAGGGAGTGAAAGCCAGAGATGGCCCCGCAGGCAATGGTGATAAATAAAAACGGCCACATGGGCGGTGCCTGGGTGGGATTGGCCTGGATGGCCGGGGCAACGATTTCAAGATGTCCGCCAAAGGCCGAGGCAAGTACCCCCATCACCATCAAAAACATGGCAATGACTAGCTGGTGGGAGTTGATGAAATCCCGGGGCTGCAAAAGGGCCGTCACCGGAAGGGTGGAGGCGATGAAGGCATATATCAAAAGAATGATGGTCCACACACCCGTGGCAGGGATGCCGGCCACGGCTGGCATCTTAATGGGCATAAAGGCACCAATGGCCACGGTGAGATACATGGCAATCACGGCGATGATGGACCATGTCATGATGCTTTTGCCTTTTTTGTAGATCAGGTGGCCCAGATATACGGCAATGACAACCTCAAACCATACGGGAAACACAGAGGCCGGATAGATGGCAAATACAACGGCAATGACCAGCCCGAAAATGGCAATGACGATCCACAGCTCCAGAAAGACCAGGAGAAAAAATAAAAATCGCGTGCGATTGTTTACATATTTGGCGGTGTAGTCGGCAATGGATTTGCCCTGGTTGCGCATGGAGATGATCAGGGAACCGAAATCATGCACCGCACCCATGAAAATACTGCCCACAAACACCCATATCAGAGCGGGAACCCAGCCCCAGATGATGGCCACTGCGGGTCCTACAATGGGTCCGGTGCCAGCGATGGATGTAAAATGGTGACCAAAAATAACCTCTTTGTTGGTGGGCACATAATCCACACCGTCTTCCATTGATACAGACGGTGCGGTGGCATCCCCTGACAACTTAAATATCTTGTTCCCGATGAATTTGCCATACAGGTTATACATGGCAATATAACCTAGAAAGGACACCACCATAATCAGTAACGCATTCATGAACACACCTCCCAAATTTTATCATGGATAATTCTTTTTTCCGTCGGGGTGAATGTGCCGTTTTTCTTGAATTTAAATTAGCGGCTTGTTTCACTGCTGGCGGAACATATAATACTTCAATATCGCCCTAGTTGCTCTATTTGCGGCATCGCCGGGGCGATTTTCAACTCTTTTTTTACATACTCCTCTGGTGTAAACGCTGTCAAGGATTAATTGTTGGGCAAATATGCACTGCATGATCCTGTCTGGAGATCTCAACATGAGGCAAGCATAGACTCCGGCTCTTCCGGTGAGGGGGGGTATTTTATGATTGGGCTTTGATTTCTTTTACAAAGTGTAAAAAATAATGACACCAATTTGCTGCTGGGCGGATTTTTATTTTTCCTGAAAAAACCGTGCCCTACACAGGTATGACAGCCCCTTAAAGTAGTGATGGGTCATGGCACACCACTTGCTTACTGTAAAGCGGGTAAGGGCAGTCATGATCGTTATGTTTCCTCGTCATTCTGCCTTAGTTGAGGTCAGCTGGATTTTTATTGCGACCTTCGGTAACTATCGATTCAATTTTGAAATGGAAGGAGGAAATCATGAATAAAAAATCAGATCCCATGGTATATAACCCCGGCCAATATGGGAAAAAACGTTTGACGGCTGCCCAGTGGACTGATTCGCATATCCGCAAATGGTCGGATCGACAGGGCAGTGCTGCCTCCGGGGATTCGGTGGTTTCAGATCGCCCTGCAATCTGTTTTTCACGAAAAATAGGTGGGGGGGCACTGGAAATCGCCGATATCCTGGCGGAGAAAATAAATCATCGGGTCATCGACCGGGAGATCCTGGAACACATGGCCACCCAGATTGATCTTGCGGAAGAGACCGTGGCCTTTTTTGATGAGCGATATCCGGGCAGAATGAGTGAATTGCTGGCCATGCTTACTAAGGAAAAATCATTTATCAAAAGCGATTATGCTCGTCAGCTTGCTAAATCAGCCCTTGCCCTTGCCGATCTTGAACCCACAATATTTGTGGGCAGGGGGCTGCATCTGATTCTTCCCCGGCAACGGGTTCTGGCTGTGCGGTGTATCTGCAGCCAGGAATTCCGGGTAAAACGACTGGCCGCTCAGCTGGGCATTGAAGAAAAACATGCTGAAGATCGACTCCAGGACATAGATAAAGAGCAGCGGGACTTTTTTAAGCGCATTTACCAGAAAAAAGATGCCAGTCCCTATGAGTTTGATCTGGTGATCAACAGAGATTATATCACCGATGCCGCAGACGCCGCAGCCGTGGTGGCCTGCGCTTATGAACGTAAATTTAAACGATGCTGAAATATAAATTTCAGGGTGTAAACTTGATATTCTCGTAAAAAATACGGAGTCTATTTTTTAAATACAACTTATTGTGGACGAATAAGCGTCAAATCCACAGATGGGTGGTAAAAATTTCACAAAGTTTCTTTTTACAGACATGTCAAACTTGTTTGAACCCACGGTTCAAAAAAGATACATTGCTTCTAAATCAGGCATTTGTTTCCATGCACCGGATTGCTTTGATCCGGTGCATGGCGATTTCTTTTGAATATCAGGTATCCGTATCGGGCTTTCGTGTGCATCCGCAGGCATCGCTGATTAATTCTTTGGGCCTTTGAACCGGGGGGAGATTCCACCCACAACGGGTTCATAATAGCGGTAGGCGGTTTTTTCCCTCAAAAGTTCATCCACCTTGTCCTGGATACTCATGCGTTCTTTACTTTGCATCCATTTGTTCCAGTCCTCTAGCGTATTCCAGTTGCTGATCACCAGATACTCTCCTTCACAATCCAGACAACTGAAGGTCTGGCTGGTCAGGAATCCCGGCTGGGAGGCCGCCCTAGATCTGAGTTGGACGATGAGCGGGGCCAGTTTGCCTGCCATAACTTCATCCTTTACCGTGCGTCTGATAATAATGGAAACGGTCATATTGCCCTCCTTTTTTAAAAGTAAAACTTCAGAGCTTATTACCTGAAAGTTGAAGGCTTTAGGTAAACCAATGAATGCAACGTTCAGGTACTACATGATGTCCATACATATCGGTGTTGAAGATGTGAATGTTTCGAAGGATATTTTTATTCGATGGAAATAGAGAATTGAAATCACCAATGGTCTGCCATGCAGTATATCAACCCGCTTGATTTGTTGTCAAACCTTAATTGTTGGCGTAAAAATTAGGCCAGCACCCCGGATTCTTTGATTAAGCCTCTAACTGGGAAAATGGGAATTCGCCCTTATAATATAGCTCATCCAGGGGTGGCTCATCCTCCGGATTTTATGGCTTTATAGCCAAGTTGGTTCAACTCTTCAATGAGCAGGTCTCTGTGATCTCCCTGGATTTCGATGACAGCGTTTTTTACCGTTCCACCTGTACCGCATTTTATTTTAAGCTTTTTTGCCAGGGCTTTCAGCTCGGTATCCTCAAGGGGAATTCCAGAAATGGCAGATATCCCTTTCCCCTTTCTTCCCTTTGTTAGTCTCTGAACACGAATTTTTCCGTCTCCAGTGTCCGGATTATTTTTCTTCTTTTTGCATTTACATTGTTTTTCCGATTTTTCGCAAAAAGGACATATTCTGCCCGACTCCGTAGAATAAACAAGCCTGGAGTTGGAATCTTCTTTTTTGTTTTTTAAATTTGTCATGTTTTCGCTCACCTGTTTTTTTATTTGTTTCTCTTTTTTAAATAAGTTAAGCTTGATGATCAAGTTTTTTGGGCGTGGTCACAACATGGGCCATCGACCCCAAAGTGCCCCATATTGTGACCACGCCCCTTTTTTCAACGTGACGGTGTCCCTGGAATTGAGAAATTAATCCAGAATACTGCATTTCATGCTACAATACATGGAAGATAAATGAAATGAAAACTAGTCTTGAGAAAAACGCTGATCCCGGTATTTTCACTGACTTCAATGCTTTTTTCTTAAAAAGATAAGGATGCCGCCATGCAACGCATTGAAAATGCAGTAAGTGAACTGGATTTCTGGGAGCACATACAAGATTATGACCGGGAAATAAATTCCATATTCACGGGCAAAAATAATTTAACCCAACTGTTTGAAGCGATTCTTGACCCTTCGGAAAAAAACGTGGCTGACTTTGGATGCGGCCCGGGTAATGCGCTTAAGTATTTTTGCAATTTCAAACAGGTCAATGCCATTGATTTTTCCTCAAATATGTTGGCGCAGGCCAAAGCGAATAATCATAATCAGAAAAATATAAGGTATTTTAAACAGAACATTAAACAGATCCACCTGTTGGAAAAAATGGATGTTTCCATTTCGATAAATTCTATTTTTCCAAGTACCTATAAGGAATTTGACGATTTTTTTGCAAATATTTTATTTAATACCAAAAAGGGCGGCACCATTTTTCTTCTCCTACCCTCATTTGAGTCTTATACCTTTCATTTACAGATGCTTGAGGTTAAACGATCAACCGAGGAGAGTGATGCTGAATGCGTGGCACGGGACTTGGCTTTGATTTTTAAGACATATAATTATTCACCTCTGGGGTTTATCTTGAGTGATTTGAACAGGGTTCAAAAAAAATGGCTCAAGGAAGAGGTGGTGTTTCGTCTGTCCTTCTATTCTCTTGAGCATGTAAGCGTGAAAAAGATGATGTACCACACAGGTAATGCAGATTGTTTAAATCATAAACGATGGTACTGGCTGGTCAGCATTATAACCTGATGGAAGCGCCCGGGATTATCCCCGGCCCAGCCGCGTCGTTTGAATGCTATGATGATGTCGGGAAAATGGGATACACTCTGTCTGGGAGTGATATACGAAGGCGTTTACCATGACTGGAAAAGATAGTAGCTATGATCAATATTTTAATAATCTTATTAAGGGCAAAAGAATTCCCTGCTCTGAGATTTTGGAATCATTGATTGCCACCGAATTTAATGTGCACAATATCTATTTAAATCTTTTCCAAAAGGGGGTATTCCAGGTCGGCACAATGTGGGAACATAACAAAATTTCTGTTGCCACAGAACATCTGGCCACGTCCATCACAGAAAGCCTTATGAATAGAGTTTATGATAAGATCCCCGCCGTTGATCCCGTTGGGAAAACAGTCGTTATCACCTCGGATGATTTAGAAACAGCCATCTGGGCAGTCTGAATGATCTGAAAGATGAAGTCGTTGTGGAGACGAGCTTTGAAATTTTGAATCACCGGTTGGACTTTTTCGGTATTTGCAGCAATTGCATGGCAGAGAAAGTGTAATATTTTTTTTTGCCATTAATTGATGATTGTTATCACTTAGTATCTTGTCCCTTTGAATAAAAAACGAGGAGGTCAACATGTCCAATGAAAATGGCAAGTGCCCGGTAACGGGACGAACTGCTAACCCAACAGCTGGCAGTGGCACATCGAATCGCGATTGGTGGCCGAACCAGATAAATCTTAAGGTCCTTCATCAAAATTCATGTAAGAGCAACCCCATGGGTGCGGAGTTCAACTATGCTGAGGAATTCAAGAAACTTGATTTTGGGGCGCTTAAAAAAGATCTTTATGCCCTGATGACCGACTCCCAGGAGTGGTGGCCAGCGGATTACGGTCACTATGGGGGGCTCTTCATCCGCATGGCATGGCACAGCGCAGGTACATACCGCATGGGCGACGGGCGGGGTGGGGCAGGCTCCGGCAATCAGCGATTGGCCCCTCTGAACAGCTGGCCGGACAACGTAAATCTTGACAAGGCCCGCCGACTGCTTTGGCCCATCAAACAGAAATATGGCAATAAAATTTCCTGGGCCGATCTTATGATCCTTGCCGGCAATTGCGCCCTTGAGTCCATGGGATTTAAAACTTTTGGCTTTTGCGGTGGGCGTGAGGACATATGGGAACCAGAAGAGGATATTTATTGGGGAACCGAAAAAGAGTGGCTGGGTGACAATCGCTATTCCGGCGAACGGGAGCTTGAAAATCCCCTTGCCGCCGTGCAGATGGGGTTGATCTACGTGAACCCCGAAGGCCCCAACGGTGAACCCAATGCAGTGGCCTCGTGCCATGATGTTCGAGAGACCTTTGCCCGCATGGCCATGAACGACGAAGAGACCGTGGCATTGGTGGCTGGCGGGCACACCTTTGGTAAGTGCCATGGTGCCGGTGATGCCTCGCTGGTGGGACCGGAACCCGAAGCCGCAGGCATTGAGGAGCAGGGCCTTGGATGGAAGAGCAGTTTTGGCAGCGGCAAAGGGGATGACACCATCAGCAGCGGCATTGAGGGCGCCTGGACGGCCAATCCAATCCAGTGGGATATGGGCTATTTTGATTTGCTGTTCGGCTATGATTGGAATCTGGAAAAAAGTCCCGCCGGGGCTTACCAGTGGGTGCCGGTGAATCCCGATGAAAAGGATCTTGCCCCTGCGGCCCATGATCCTTCCAAGCGGGTTACAACCATCATGACCACGGCAGACCTCTCTTTGCGCATGGATCCAATCTATAAACCCATTGCCAAAAGATTCCACGAGAACCCGGATGAATTTGCCGACGCCTTTGCCCGGGCGTGGTTCAAGCTTACCCACCGGGATATGGGGCCCCGGTCCCGTTATCTGGGTCCGGAGGTTCCGGCGGAGGAACTGGTCTGGCAGGATCCGGTGCCCACAGTGGATCATGAGCTCATCGACGACCAGGATATTTCAGCACTTAAGGCTGAGATACTTGCCTCGGGTCTGTCTGTCTCCCAACTGGTTTCCACGGCCTGGGCATCGGCGTCCACATTCCGGGGTTCCGATAAGCGCGGCGGGGCCAACGGGGGGCGTATTCGTCTTGCACCGCAAAAGGATTGGGAAGTCAATGAGCCGGCCCAATTGTCCACGGTGCTGCAGACCCTTGAAGGAATCCAGCAGGGATTTAACAATGCACAGTCAGGCGGAAAAAAGGTATCCCTTGCCGATTTGATTGTCCTGGGCGGATGTGCAGGTGTGGAGCAGGCGGCAAAGAATGCCGGATATGATGTGATCGTTCCCTTTACACCGGGACGCACGGATGCATCCCAGAAACAAACCGACGTGACGTCGTTTCACGTGCTTGAACCGGCTGCAGATGGATTTCGTAATTATCTTAAAGCCAAATACTCCGTATCGGCAGAGGCGATGCTGGTTGATCGTGCCCAGTTGCTGACGCTGACCGCCCCGGAAATGACGGTTCTTCTGGGCGGCATGCGTGTCTTGAATGCCAACTTCGGACAGTCCTCTTATGGGGTTTTCACCAAACGGCCAGAAACGCTCACCACTGATTTTTTCGTAAATCTCCTTGATATGGGCACCACGTGGAAGGCAACCTCAGAAGACAAAGAGCTCTTTGAAGGTCGTGATCGCACAACGGGGGAACTTAAATGGACCGGCACCCGTGTTGACCTGATCTTTGGTTCCAATTCCCAGCTTCGGGCCCTGGCGGAAGTCTATGGATGCGGAGACTCCCAGGAGAAGTTCCTGAATGACTTTGTGGCTGTATGGAACAGGGTGATGAACCTTGATCGCTTTGATCTCGTATGATTTTTTATGTAACTAAAGATTGATCGTGACGTCGGCCACCTTAGGGACTCAGAAATTTTCAATCTACCATTTAATCAAGGCAATATTCTGAATTGATGATTGCTTGAAATTCATAAACGGTAAATTAATATACTCTGACTCCCTAAGAATTACCCAAATCCCATATATCATAAAAGAACACCATGAGATCTCTTATATCAGGATACTGCTTCGGATCGGTTTCCTTGAAATATTCTGATTGACTAAATCCCCAAAGGTGGAGATTATAAGTACCAGTCAATGCCAAGTTGAGGAGCGGCCCACGTGGGTTGGCTGTTCCAACTCTTTGTTCAGTGTGCTGCGGATTTAAAAGTTATATTGAGCACGCGCAATATAGATATGGAACAGGAAATAACTTGAAGATTAGAAGAACCAGGAGCTCCACGGACCACACGATATGGAGATACACAACGCCTATGCGTTTGTTACTAAAAAAAATAAATTGGATTTTAGCCCCTGCAGTGTTACTGGTGTTGGTTATTTCGACTCATGCCGTTGCAGTCGAGGGTTCACTCGAAAGCAACATTGACAATAGCAGTGCTGATGTCCTGCTGCTGATAACCTATGTATTGATGGCATTGATTTTTTCATTTCTCTGTTCAGTTGCTGAATCGGTACTTTTAAGCATTACGCCTTCATATATTGAAGGTCAAAAAGAAAAGAGACCAAAGCATGCAGCTCTTTTAAAACAATTGAAACAAGACAATGTGGGCCAATCCCTTGCTGCCATTTTGACACTCAACACGATTGCACATACGGTTGGCGCAATCGGTGCCGGGGCCAAAGCGACTATTGTCTTTGGAAATGCCTGGTTTGGTCTATTTTCAGCTGTCATGACTTTTTTGATTCTTTTCTTTTCCGAAATAGTTCCTAAAACAATAGGTGCTGTCTACTGGTCAAAACTTGTAGGTCCAATGTCTTTTTTTGTAAATACCCTGATAGTGGTTCTTTATCCAATTGTGTGGGTTTCCGAAAAATTGACACAGTTTATTTCACACGGAAAGGAGATACACAGTTTCAGTAGAGCCGAATTCATGGCCATGGCTCAGGTCGGTGCCGAAGCCGGGCATATTCACGATAAAGAATCAAGTATTATTCGGAATATATTCCGATTCGAGTCACTAAAAGTTACCGATATCATGACACCACGTGTTGTAATCACAGCATTAAGCCAGGACATGAAAGTTATTGATTCAATTAAACACGTAACCCAAACCCCTTTTTCTCGTCTGCCGATCTACAGGAAACATACGGATGACATAACCGGTTTTGTGCTTAAAGAGGATATCCTAATTCATACGGCGCAGAAGCGAGGGGATGAACAACTCAAAGCATTGAAACGTGATATAGTCGCTGTTCCGAATTCGGTATCGTTAACAGCATTGTTGGAGCTCTTTCTTAAGGATCGCCAGCACATTGCCATAGTCATCAATGAGCATGGAGAGACTGACGGACTGGTGACCTTAGAAGATTTGATCGAGACGCTTATCGGCATGGAAATTATGGATGAAACAGACGATGTTGAAGACATGCGTGCTCTAGCGCGGAGGCAATGGATGAAACGTGCCAAAGCCATGGGGCTTGAAGCTGATATCTTTGATCAAAAAAAGGCCGAACATGTAAATTCATCGGACCCGAAGGATCGGGTCCCCGCAGATAAAATTGGACCTATGTAGTAAATCCTATCTGTTTAAACGCTGGCCTTGTAAAACGAATAATAGGTCACCGGAATAATCAGCAATGTAAAGAGGGTTGAGGCAAACAGCCCGAATATCAATGCCCAGGCAAGGCCGGAAAATACGGGATCAAGCGTGATGGGAAACGCCCCTATGGCAGTGGTAAGGGCAGTGAGCAGGATGGGGCGCATCCTAATGGCCCCGCTTTGTAGTATGGCCTCCTTGAAATCCATTCCCCCTGCCATGGCATCCTGAATGAATTCGATAAGTACCAGGGAATTTCGTATCACAATCCCGCCAAGGGCGATCATACCTATCATGCTGGTGGCCGTTAAGAAGATGGGATTTTCAAAGCCCCCTGACGGGGTGGTGCCAAACATGTTCAATAAGACAAATCCCGGCATGATCCCCAATAGGGTCAAAGGAATGGCCATCATGATAAGTCCCGGCATTACAAAAGAGCCGGACTGGATAATCAGGAGGATATAAATTCCCACCAGTGCCGCTGCAAATGCAATTCCCATGTCCCTGAATACCCGCAGGGTAATCTTCCACTCACCTTCCCCTGCCCAGTCCACACGGGTTCCCTGGGGCATGGGGTCTTCCTTCAGGCGGCTTTGCATATCCAAAACCGCTTCAGCAGGGGCACGACCTGCGGTTTCCGCCACCACATATACCACCCGCTTCAGATTTTTGTGATAAATGGTCTTCTGATCCGGAAGCTTTTGAACTGAAACGAGTTCTGCAAGGGTGATCATTTTACCGTTTGCAGCCTTTACTGGGATTCCCTTTAAATTCGTGATTCCCGATTTCATATCCCTTGGCACGGTAACCCGTATTTTCAGAGGTTGGCGCTCCCTGGGAAGATGCACAAATGCCGGAACAAGACCGGTCAAAACCCCATGAAGCGTGGATGTAATGGTACGGGTATCAATGCCGTGCATGGCGGCTTTTTCCTTGTCAATTACAAACTCAATCCGTTCATGATCAGATTCTGTCATGTCGTCTATGTCAACTACAAAAGGTTCCTGGGCCATGATATTTTTCAGATGTGCAGCAGATTCTGTCAGTTTACCATGGGGCAGATCAAGGGTTCCATAGATTTCCCCCACAATGGTGGAGAGAACCGGCGGCCCTGGAGGCACCTCCACCAGGCTGATGGAAGCGCCGTTTTCCATGGCAATGGATTCCAAATCTTTTCTCAGTCTGAGCAAAATGCCATGGCTCTGCTGATCCCGTTCATCTTTTGGAAGAAGATTGACCCGGATATCGGCAAACTGACTGCCCTTGCGCAGATAATAATGCCTCACCATGCCGTTGAAGTCCATGGGAGAGGATTCACCGGTAAAGGAAACGATGGATGTAACCTCTTTGACCTTTCTTAAATAATTTTCAAAAGACTGGACAACGGCATCTGTGGCCTCAAGGGTGGTTCCTTCGGGCATGTCTATGACAATCTGGAATTCATTCTTGTTATCAAAGGGCAGAAGCTTTAACGGCACCAGACGAAATACAGCAAGGGCACAGGAGATGAGCAGCAGCACAAACACCCCGGAAAAGAGAAGAAATCGCTTGAATCCTGAGTTCAAGAAGGGCTCCACCACAGCTCTGTATATTTTAAACAGCCGGGTTCCGGTGATTTTTTTCTGGGCCTGGGTCTGATCCAGACCTTCATCATTACCCTCTGATTTGTCTTGCGTCTCCTCTTTCACAGGCGTATGGGGAGCTGTCTGTGCGTGAGCTGTTATTTTTGAAGCCTTGTCTCCTTCTGGCCCGGAAGAGGGCATATCAAGAGGCTGTATATAGGGAGAAGATGATTTCAAAAGGGAGTGGGACAGCCAGGGCACAATGGTCAAAGCGCACAGGGTTGAAAATGACACGGTCAAGGGCACATTGGCGGCCATGGGAGCCATGTAGGGGCCCATCATTCCTGTGATGAAGAATAGGGGTAAAAAGCAGGCAATGATGGCCAGAGTGGACATGATAACCGGGGGTAGCACCTCATCAACGGCTTTTAAGGTGGCGCGAAAAGGGTCAAGCACCCCATTTACAATGTGACGCTGGATGTTTTCAACATTGGTGATGGGGTCATCCACCACAAGCCCAAGGGATAGAATTAAGGCAAACAGGGTGACCCTGTTTATGGTGTACCCGAACAGATAATTTACGAAAAGGGCAAGGGAAAAGCTGATGGGAACGGCCACGGCAACGATAAGGGCCTCCTTCCATCCCAGGGTGAACGCAAGAAGCACCACAACCGATGCAACGGCAAAGAGAAGGGAGCTCAAAAGCCCACCCACTTTTTCCTGGGCGGTGGCCCCATAATTTCGCGTGATTTCCCAATGAATTCCCTGGGGAATCAGCTCGGCTTCAAGGGCATGAAAGGCATCAATGACATTTTGGGCCACTTGTACCGCGTTGGTGCCTTTTTTCTTGGAAACGGCAAGGGTTATTGATGCGTATTTTTTTTGCGGGTCAACCCCCGGCAGTTCACGGGCATAGGCGTCTGAAAATAGAATCCTGGAATAGGTATCTGCCTCTTCAGGGGTGTCTTCCACCCTTGCAATATCCCTTAAATATACCGGCCTGCCGTCGCTTCCCCCCACCACAAGTGCCCTGATTTCATCGGTATTGGTCAAAAACGCACTGGTCGACACGGTGTAGGAGATATCTCTTCGTGAAAAGGCCCCGGCAGTCAGGGAGGCATCCGCGCCCTGGAGTGATTGCTGAACGTCCATGAAGGATATATTAAAGGCCTTCATTTTCTCGGGCAGGAGATTTACCCTGACTTCCCGCTCCCGTCCCCCGTGGATGGTTGTTTTGGATATGTTTTTCACCTGGCTGAGGCGCGCAAGCACCTCTTCGCCCACTCGCCTTAACACATA
The DNA here is from genome assembly GCF_054657595.1 of Desulfocicer niacini. NCBI lineage: Bacteria > Pseudomonadati > Thermodesulfobacteriota > Desulfobacteria > Desulfobacterales > Desulfobacteraceae > Desulfocicer > Desulfocicer niacini. The sequence continues at coordinate 11,227 of NZ_BAAHYK010000061.1, read as the reverse complement.
ATCGCTTTGTGTATCCGAAAACAAGGCAATATTGACGATGGAAACATCGTCGATTTCCACCGGTTTTATCACCCAGCCCTTTACAATGGGGGTGGCTTGATCCAGGTTCATGGAGATTCGGTTATGGAGTTTGATAAGGGAGTCTTCGCGGTTTTCCCCCACAAAAAATCTCACCGTGACAAGGGCCATGTCTTTTTTGGACATGGAGTAAACATACTCCACGCCATCGATCTGCCACAGATAACGCTCAAGGGGAGTTGCCACAAGCTGCTCGATTTCCTCCGGGCTGGCGCCTGGGGCAGATATGAGGACATCGGCCATGGGAACCACAATCTGGGGTTCCTCTTCCTTGGGTGTCACCATGAGTGCGGCCCCGCCAAGGCAAAGGGAGATGATGATCAGCATGACCGACAGTTTGCCGTCTAAGAATTTTTCGACAATTTTGGAAAAGAATCCCCTCTCCTCGTTTTTTTTCTCGCTATTTTCTGTGAAATTATTCATGGCCGGTTAATTCTCCCTGCTTTGATCACTTCATTGCCCTTAAGTCCAGAGAGAATCTCAATCATTTCACCGGAGCGTTTCCCTGTCTTAACATATCTAAGCTGCCATGTTTCTCCCTGCCTGACCCTTAGAAGCTCAAGCTGGCCGGTTAGAATGACTGAGCTATAAGGTACCATGACCACTTCCTGCTCCGATTCAGGTATGAGAAGTTTTCCATACATGCCAGGATACAGGCCATTGATTAGCGGCAGGGCCGCCTTGACCAGGAAGGTTCTGGTGGACGGATCCGCATAGGGAACGATCTCCTCCACGACGGCATCGCAGGTCTCTTTAAGGGTGACAACCTCGGCCTTGATGCGCATTCCGATAGTGACCTTTCCGATGAGTCCCTCTCGCACATGGGCTTCGATCCTGAATCCATCTTCGGTTCTAAGGGAAATCAGCGGCTTGCCAGGCAATGCCAGATCCCCAGGCTCCACCATGCGCTTAATTACCTCACCCGGCGCCGGTGCAGTGATCCTTGTGAATCCCAGGCCCACCGTGGCCTCGGATACGACCTCCATGGCTTGGCGGATACCGGCCTCAGCCCCGGCCATGGCATCTTTAGAGCGGTTCAGCCCCGCCTTGGCCTGGAGATATCCTGATTCTGCATTTTCAAGTTCTTGTTTTGTCGCCGCCTGGGAGTTGTAATATTTTTTAATTCTCTCATAGTGTAATTTAGCCTCGTTATAGGCGGCTTCAGCTGCCCGAACTCCCTGTATTGCCTCCTGCTTTCCTGCCCGGGCCTGGTGGAGTGCCTGTCTTGCCCTGTCCAGGCGGGAGGAGGGCTGGCGGTTATCCAAGGTGATCAGAATATCTCCTTTCTGGACACTGTCCCCTGCCTGGACATGTACGTTTTCAACCTGGGCACCCACCTGGGACTCGATGATCATCTCACTCCTTGGCTTTACGGTTCCAACGGCGGTATAGGTCTCCGTTACCTTGGCACGTATTGCCTGAACAACCCCGTCCTCAGACGTTTCAGGATTTGGGGCAGGCGTATCCCCGGCCCATAATGGTATCATTCCCAAAAGGAAGTAAAAAAAGACACTTATAGCGAGCCTTGGCATCCATATCCGCAAATTATTGTGTGAAGCCCTATGTGTAAAGTCCATTTTTAATTCTCCTGTTTTTCAAGCTTTGACCAAATCTGTGAAAGCATCCCAAGGGATCTTCCTATACCGCTCAAGGCAATCTTCTGATCATAAAAGGCCGCTGTTTTGTTCATGCTTGCCCGGCTCCTTGCAAGCTCGGCCTCAAGATAACGGGTCACCGGGGCAGAGCCACCCTCATATCTGCTTTTGACAAGGCTCAGGGATTCATCGGCCAGGGCCACACTGCTTTTTGAAACTTCAAAACGCTGCACGGCATCCTCCAGGTTGAGGTAGGCATTCCTGACATCTTGAACGATATCGAGCTCAACCTTACGATAATATTGTTCGGCGCTTTTAAGACCGTGGCGGGCCCGTGACAGATCCGCCTTGGTGGACATGCCGGTATATATGTCCCAGTTCATTGTTACAGCGGCCGTATAATTATCATTTTTAATATCATATGCCAGGTCTTCGTCATCAATGTAGTACTTGGCATTGAAATCTATACGCGGCAGATATCCGGCCCCGGCTTTTTCAAGCGCCATCCGGGCCATTTTAAGTCTTTCTTTGGCCTGGATAATTTCTGGCCTTTTTTCCATGGCAAGGATTATGGCCTCTTCACAGGTTTTTGGAAAGGCTACAGGACATTCACAGGTTCGTGACAAGATAAGGTTGTCATCCAAAGTTTTTCCAAGAACCCGGTTAAAAGCCGTCTGGGTTGTGGTGTATAGATTTTTTGCCTGGACCAGGTCTTTTTTTGCCTCGGCAAGCCTGACCTGCAGGGAGAGAAGATCGGATTTCAGCACCCCTCCCCCCTCAAAACGAATTCCCATGATTCTTAGCTGTTCCGCCACCGTTTCAACAGACTGGCCTGTAATGGAGACATATTCTTCTGCCTTTAAGACGGAAAAAAAGAGTTGGATGACCGAAGCCACAATTTTGTTTTTTATATCTTTAAGCCCTGCACTGGTGTCAGACACCACTGATTGGGCAATCTTTGCATTCAGGGTATCAACGCCGCCCCTGTATATGTTCCAGGTTGCAACAACGCCGGTTTCAAGATTTGTAAAGGATCCTGGGGAGTTGAAATTCAGCCCAGATGGCAACTCTCTTTGATCAATGGTTTTGAAAAGATATGCCGAGGGGGCATCCCCTGTTGAGTATTCACTATAAACGGAGATTCTTGGCAAAAATAATGACTCGGTCTTTTTTAGGGAAGCCTCTGCCATCTTCACCTCTTGGGCCACCATGCTGATGTCTGGATTTGTCTTAAGGGCCATGAGGATGGCCTCTTCTATGGCGACAGGATCCTTGGAGATCACTTTATAAGTGTCTGACGAGGCCGCTGAAAAACCACAGCTCAGGCAGATTACCCCAATCGATATAAGCAACGGGCCTATGAAATCAAATAAAAATCCTTTGTTTTTTAAGTCCCTTTCCATGAAATATCCCCCCTGTTTGAATCTCTTGACAAATTATTCCGCCGACACATCGTAATGGCTTTATACTCATAATCAATAGTCAGGGTCAAGAACAGAGGGGCGTCCGTGAAAATAAACCGTCTGTTTCTTGGGTTTATATTCAGTGTTGGCTTGGGCAAAGCCCAACCATCTCTTGTTGGCCAATGTGCTTAAGCCGCGAGGGGGTTATCCCTTGATTTTTAGATCGGATTTTATGGTATCAAGGCCTATGCGTTCAACCATCCTCCCCATGCGTTCGCGTTTGGAATGGGTTTTATAATATTCCACCACATTCTCAACCATGGCCCGGGCCTGGTCAAAGGAGAGGTCTTCCACCAGGATATCCGCCAACCGGGGTTTTACAGAGCCATTCCCGCCAATCATCACCGTCCATCCGTTTTGAGTTCCATAAAGAGAGATGTCCTTGATACAGTTTTCAGCGCATTGGATTTTACAGCCGCTGACCCCCATTTTCATCTTACTGGGAAGCACCATGCCATGGTAGATTTCATCCAGCACCGTGCCCATGTGAATACTGTCCTGTTTTGCCAGTCGGCAATAGTCAAGGCCAGGGCATACCTTGATGCTCCGGACGCAAAGCCCGGTGGCGTGACCCGGATCCATTCCAAGATCCTTCCAGACGTTGTCCACCTGATCTTCGGTGATGCCCAGAAGGGCGATGCGTGCAGCACTGGTTATTTTGATGGCAGATACCGAATATTTTTGGGCCACGGTTCCAAGATTGATAAGCTGATCCGGGGTTACAATTCCACACGGAATGTGGGGCGCAATGGCATATGTTATTTTCTCCTTACCCCGTTGACGAATCACACCTTTTTCACCATCCTTTAGCATAACCAACTCCTTTTGTATTTCTTTTGTACGCAACTGATTTGAAGACAAAAACCCCTTGAATGTTTAAATCCTGTTTTGTATTCTCCATGTCCCCATATGTCAAGAAAATCAGAATCGTTGTAAATTCATTTTAAAATAGTGTATTAATCAGATGTACTCTTTAGGAGGAAGATATATGAAATTCGACCCCTTTGAAAACCGTCTGTGCAGGGACGTTAGAAATCATCTGGGCCACTGTTTGATCCAAGGCATCACGAATAAAGAGATCACCCCATTTGATAACGGGGCAAGGGCTTATCTTTCCAATGAAACCCAAGACCATATCAAGGCGTATATCAGCCATCGAAGGCAGGGTCTGAAGAAGGTATTGGCCCGGATGGAGATGCTGAGAGCAGGGTCCCGGGATTATTGGTGCATCGCCATGATCCTTTGGAATCTTGAACTGTTCTTTGAATTCCATGAATGGCTGGAGCAAAAATGGCTCACCGCATCCGGAGATCACAAAAAAGCCATACAGGCCCTGATTCTCTCCGCCGTGGTCTACGAGCAGCTTACCTATGGCAGAACAGGTCCGGCAAAAAAAACTGCTTTAAAAGCTGTTTCGCTTCTGAATCAGTACGCCCATTTGATTGCAAATCAGTTGGATACCAATCTGTTGATCCCCCCATTGAGAATTCTTGATCCTGTTGCCCCTAAATTCAGCCTGCCGGATCAGTTCCTCCCTTGACATCGGGAGCCTTAATCCGGGGGACAATAATAGCAATGCCGCGACTGAGATTCCAATAGATGATATTAATATTTATTGTGTTTTTGTGGATTTAAATTTCATTCTTACCTCTTTTCAATATTTTGCTTCACCCTCAGGGCAGGGTGTAGCAAAACTTTTTGAAAATTTGATAATTTTTGTTACCAATCCGAATATTTACGATTCAACTCATGAAAAATCAATTGTCATGGGGTTTGAAGTCAAAGGGGTGCTGTAGTGATAAGTTGTTGAGCATATCAATTAAATTGTGGGGGTGGTCAATGCAGACACATGCTCCGGAAGTTTCCAGGACGTCCCGGTTACCATAACCCCAGAGCACCCCAAGGCCGGTTACCCCGTTGGCTTTGGCACCAATCATGTCATGCTCCCGGTCCCCCACCATTATGCTCTCAGTGGCTGAAAGTGATTCCATTTCCAGGACATGGGCAATCAGGCTTGTTTTGTCGGTGCGGGTGCCATCCAACTCACTGCCGTAAATCCCTTTGAAGGATTTCTCCAGACCAAAATGTTGAATAATACGTTTTGCATATACCCCGGGTTTGGCTGTGGCAACATACAGGGCATGGCCCTTGTTTTTCAAGGTTTCCAGCACCTGGGGAATGTCTTCATAAAGTTCATTTTCAAAAAGTCCCACGGAACTGAAACGTTCCCTGTAAAATGCCAGGGCTTGTTCTGTCAGGGCATCATCCTGGGAGTCCAATAGCTGGGCAAAGCTTTTTTTCAGAGGAGGGCCGATGCACCAGCCAAGGGATTCCGGTTGGGGGGCCGGTCTGCCAAGTTTTGTCATGGCATGGGCAATACATTTGGTTATACCTTCAAAGGAGTCTGTTAAGGTGCCATCCAGGTCAAATAATATGTTCATTGCATTCTTTTCCATGGGGTTCATTAGATCATAAGGTATTGAGTAAAGCACATTTCGTCATCAAGCTAATGGTGGCGGCGGTGGAGGCAATATCCCTTTTTTTAAGGCTTCCCGGGCTGCCTTTACGGGGATGATCGATTCACAGGGCACCCGCACCTGGCACAAGCCGCATCCATACCGTTTTTCATGGTGTTTAATGGAGAGGTGGAGATAAAATCTTGAATAGTGCTTTTTACCCAGTCTTCTGAAATATCGATTTTTTTGTTCATTATAATCTCCAAAGTCAGGAAAATTTCCTTATATTCCTTTTGAAAAAATTGGCGCTTCTGTTGGTTTTCTTGCTTTTCGGGCAGGGGAAAAGAGTTGATTTCTATATTGATAGCACATAAAATGAGCTTTCTTCAATGCATTTCCCACGAACAGGAAAAATCCAGTTGCTGATCTTCTTTTTACCTTAAAAGTGGGGGTAGAATCAAATTTGTGGGCAGGGGCCATCAAAATGGTTGCCCCACGGAGTCCCTTTTAAAACGTAGAAAAAATTGATTTTTGCCTTGTGAAGAAATAGGATATTGGTTTGATCTGAATCCCTAAAATAAGGAATGGTTCATGAAACAGATTTTTGAAGATAACAGCATGAGTATCGGCAGAACCCCCCTGGTACGTTTAAACAGCGTGACAAAAGAGTTGAAGTGCACCATTGCTGCCAAGATTGAAGGGCGTAATCCCGCGTATTCTGTGAAATGTCGGGTGGGTGCGGCCATTATATGGGATGCCGAAGAAAAGGGAATGCTGGTCCCCGGATCTAAAGATGTCACCGTCATTGAAGCTACCAGCGGCAACACCGGAATCGGGCTTGCCTATGCGTGTGCAGCAAAGGGATATCCTCTGATAATTGTCATGCCTGATACCATGTCCATGGAGCGGCGACGCATGCTCCAGGCCTTTGGGGCCGAGTTGATCCTCACAGAGGGGGCCAAGGGGATGAAAGGTGCCATTGCCAGAACCGAAGAGATGGTTGCCCAGAACCCGGATCGATACTACATGGCCAACCAGTTTTCTAACCCGGCCAATCCGGCCATCCATTATAAAACCACCGGCCCTGAAATTTTTGAAGACACCGGCGGGGAAATTGATATCTTTGTGGCCGGTGTGGGCACCGGGGGCACCATCACCGGGGTTGCCCGGTATTTAAAGGAAAAAAAGGGTACTGATATTCAAGCCGTTGCCGTGGAGCCGGTTCACACTGCCGTTTTAAGTGCATTAAAAGTGGATAAACCCTTTTCTCCGGGACCTGGGGTGAACAAAATCCAGGGAATAGGAGCCGGGTTTAAACCAGATATTCTGGATCTTGATCTGGTGGATGAAGTCATGACGGTGACCAGTGACGAAGCCATTGAGATGGCCAAAAGACTGCACCTGGAAGAGGGGATTACCTGCGGTATTTCAAGCGGTGCTGCCGTTGCTGCTGCCTTGAAAATCGGTATGTTGCCGGAAAACAACGGAAAGCTTATTGTCACGCTTCTGCCCGATGCCGGAGAAAGATACTTGTCTTCGGTGCTTTTTGAAAATTTGTAAGATCAGGAATATGGAGAAATTCCATGAAAAATAAAAAAATTCTTATCACCCGGAATTTTCCCGATGCCGGTATTAAAATGCTTGAAAAAGAAGGTTTTGACATTACCCTGTGGGACAGTTCCACCCCCATGACCCAGTCGGAACTCATTGAAAAAGCAAAAGCCCATGATGCTCTTTTCTGCACCATGAGTGAGAAAATTGATGCTTATTTCTTGAATGAATGCAGCCATCTGGATATTATTTCCCAGTTTGCCGTGGGCTATGACAATATTAATATACCGGAAGCCACCCGGCTGGGTATTCCTGTGGGGTATACCCCCAATGCCATGAATCAGGCCACGGCGGATATTGCCTTTGGTCTGATGATCGCCACGGCCAGAAAAATGTTTTATTGTCATAAAACCATCCTTAAAGACCAGTGGAAAACCTTTCAACCCAGGGCATTTCTGGGCATGGAGTTGATGAACAAAACCCTTGGCATTGTGGGAATGGGCCGCATCGGCATGGAAATGGCCAAACGGTGCCAAGGGGCCTATGATATGAATATCCTTTATCATAACCGTACCCCTAACCCCGCTGCGGAAAAGCGTTTTAATGCCAGATTTACAGGCTTTGATGAGTTGTTGGCCAACAGCGATATTGTTTCCGTGCATTGTGCGTTAACCCCGGAAACAACAGAGATGTTCAACCAGGCAGCCTTTGAAAAGATGAAATCCTCTGCCATCTTTATCAATACGGCCAGGGGGATGGTCCACAATGAGACAGATCTGATCCATGCCCTGGAAAAGGGAGATATCTGGGGGGCAGGCCTGGATGTCACCAACCCCGAGCCCATGGAAATGGACAATCCGCTGCTGTCCATGGAAAATGTCTGTGTATTGCCCCATATCGGGTCTGCCACCATGGAATCCCGGGATGGCATGTCCAGCATGGCTGCAACCAACATCATTGAGTTTTACCGCAACGGCACCCTTCCCACCATTGTGAATCCTGAGGTAATCAAGTCCCAAAATAAGGTATGACTCGATAACCAGTTTTTTTGATCAATACGGGGGAGGGATCAGGCTGTGATACACAGAACCCCAAACCTATACCCAATACCAAAAGGATTTTTCAGATACACTATGGTGGAAAAACAGACCGGTTTAAAATATGATAAACAGGCAGAAATGTTGGCCAACCGTGTAAAAAAGCAGTACAAACATCTTAAAAAACGGTTTGCAAAGCAAAATATTGAGGTGTTCCGGCTCTATGACGGGGATATCCCGGAAATTCGGGCAGCTGTGGACTGGTATGCCGGGCATGTGGTGGTGGCAGAATATACCAGAAGGGATTCAGATCCCGGATGGTTGCCCCTGATGGGGGATGCCGTGGCCCGGGCTCTGAATGTTTCGCCGGAAAATATTCATTTAAAGGAGAGGCAGGCCGGTTACCAGGAGGGAAAGCGTTACCAGCGGTTTGATACCACCAATAAAAAGATCATCATGCAGGAGCGTGATTTGAAATTTTACATTAACCTGTGGGATTATGTGGATACCGGGCTTTTTTCCGATCATAGAGAAACCCGAATGATGGTCCGGGAGGTGGTGCCGGGAAAAGATCTTTTGAATTTGTTCTGCTACACCGGGGCCTTTTCCTGCCATGGGGCAAAGGCCGGTGCCCGGAGCACCACCTCGGTGGATCGATCGGAAAGCACCCTTGCCTGGGCACGGGAAAACATGATTCTCAATGGGTTTTCCCTTGAGAATAACAAACTTATTCAGGCCGACACCTTTGATTTTTTAAAAACAGCGTCGGAGAATTCAGAGTCCTTTGATATCTGTGTGGTGGACCCACCGTCTTTTTTTACCAGAAGACGCAAAGGGGATCACTTTGATATCAATGAGGATCATCCAGATTTGCTTGAAATGGTGGTCAAGGTCATGCGGCCCGGGGGGATTATCTATTTTTCCACCAATCATCAGGATTTCACTCCCCGGCTGGACAAACTTCCCGTTGAAAGTCACAGGGAGATCACCGGCAGAACCATTCCCGAGGATTATCGGCGAAAACACAAACAGATTCACCGGTGCTGGGAGATACTTGTCTAACCATCTGTCCCTGCCAACATCCCTGTTCCTTGAATTCCAAGCATATGAAAGGCTGGAGTCTGATGCCAAGGCCGAAAAAGGCGGTGTAAAAGGACACTTCCTGGGATAAAGGTACCTGCAAGCCCAGCTAATAGTATTGGAAATTAAATATGATGAAAGAAAAAATTATACAACAGGATCTCAGCAATGAGTTCTATATTTCTGAAAACTGTTACATTACCGAATTGCTTAACGCCGCGGCCGATCCGGACGTATCCATTGCAAGGGCAAGGGTAAAGTCTGGAGAAACAACCCGCTGGCACCGCCTTAAAGGAACCACAGAGCGGTATTATATCATCAGCGGCAGGGGCCGAGTGGAAATCGGAGATCTCCCCCCCAGGGAAGTCCATTCCGGTGACATGGTAGTTATTCCCCCCATGTGCCCCCAGCGCATATCCAACACAGGCTCGGCGGATCTTATTTTTCTTGCCATCTGCACACCTCGATTTGTGGAAGATGCCTATGAAGAGATGGCCGCACATCCATCGGCAATTGATTCAGTATCGTTTCCGAGTTGGCTTACCCAATGGATGGACGCGCAAAACGTCTCCCTTTGGGGGGGGGCGGATCTTTGTATGTTTGCCACACCACAGGATAACAATGGAAGCAATTTTCCCCGTGCCATTTCCTTTGCCATTCCCATGAACCCGGACATCATGGCCGGTATTCAAAATGGGCCGGATCAAGACTACGCAGACGAATACGATAAGGTTAATAAGCGTATCAATGCATTATCAAATGCCCTTGCATCCGAACTCAAAAAGAGAGGATTTCAATCCCTTGTCCTTGCGGCATCGGTACGGACGGATACGGTGAACATCAAGGGCGATTTTCCCCATAAAACCGCCGCCACACGTGCTGGGCTGGGCTGGATCGGACGCAACTGCCAGCTGGTTACACGCAAATTCGGGCCATGGGTCAGACTGGGAACTGTTTTTACCGATATGGCGCTTCCGTGTGGACCGTCCATGGAAAAAAATTTTTGCGGCACCTGTACAATCTGTGTTGATGCCTGCCCCGCAAAAGCCCTGAAAGGCAATTCGTGGTCTCCTGGGTTGGCTCGTGAAGCACTGCTGGATGTCCTGGCATGTGATCAATGGAAAAAGGAACACTACTTTCAGTATCACAACGGGCATAACTGCGGCATTTGCTCGGCGGTATGTCCTTATGGATTAAAGGGAAGAGGAAACAGATAGCGTGCTTTGTGGCTTGCAGTGTCTGTTTTACATAGTGAAAGAGAATTTATTAGCGGTGGATCCGAGCGAAGCTGCATGTGTTTTCTCTTGACAACAGCATTTTACCCGAGGCTGGGTGGCCCATGGTTTATCTTTTGACATCTGGGGCATTATATTCAGGAGAAGCCCCATTAAAATGATATAATGATATATGGATTGATTGGAATCATCCAGTATTATGATGTTTGTAAATTCAGTATGTTGTGGATAATCCACGGGACGTGGACGTTCAAATCACCATTCCTATTGCTCGGTTTTTAGACCCTCTTATACTTATTGAAAAGGCCTTAAAAGAAGGCATAATAATAAATATTGACCGGTCTGAAAAGCGGGCAAAAAAAAATGCCAGCTAATTATAGATGTCTGGGACATTACGCTGAGTTTTATGTTTATCTGGAGTTCAGTAGTTGTGTCTTTATCGGAATTGGAATTTATAATGTATAAAGTTGATTCAAGAATTGCTTTACATAATTTTCAAATCTTGATATGTCCTTTTCCATATAAGACGGGTATGTGGAACTGGATATTACGCTTATTATCCAGTTTGATAATTAATTGTGAATGGTATTCAGACCAACACAACAACTTGTTCACGGCGGCTCCGCCGCCGTGAATCGCGGTGCTGACTGCGTCCAGCTCCGGGCACCGCGATTATACATTCAAGGAGAAGCATAAAGCTATCCCAAAAATCCATTTTACAGTGTCATTACA
>NZ_BAAHYK010000060.1:0-25624 GCF_054657595.1 Desulfocicer niacini | reverse complement strand
TTTTATCCCCTTCAAAGCGGGTTAGTACAGGGGCTGCCGGCGCTGTGGCCGCCCATAAACCATGATCTAAATTTTTATCTGTCATTTTTTATTTCCTTTTTTCTTAACTATTACATTTTAAACCACTTTTTTGGACGCATATCAAAATCACGTACAATTTTCTGGGGAAGGGGATTGACCGCTGGCGTATCCATGAGTTCAAGAGTCTTTTTCCGAAGGCGTATCTGAAAGGTGTCGGTCATCGCCGTGTCCGGTGCTTGGACTTTGGTTCGTTGGAATAAAATTCAATGCGTTGCTGGGAATTTCTATGGTCATAAAATGTTTTCCTTTTCAAAAAATTAGGCTTTCCCCTTTTGTATAACGAATTGTGGAGTATGTGGTTTTTTACAATGAATTAAAAATTTCCCAGCACCATTTTGGGCAGCCATAAGGAGATGAATGGAAAATAAGTAACTGCTATTAAAGTCGGTAACCATGCAAAAATTAAAAAAATAAGGGTGGGTCGCAACATGGCAACAGGAGATATTTTTGAAACCTTGGCCCCGAAATATAGTGTTGGTGCTGTCGGTGGTGTAAGAAGTCCCATACCCAGATTTACACCCAGAATAGCAGCAAACTGAACCGGATGGACCCCAAAACTTTCCAGGACCGGAATCAGAATTGGGGCGCAAAGTAAAAGCGCACTGGTATCATCCATGACCATTCCAAGCACTAGCAAAACAATATTGATGCCCAGCAAAATGACGTTTCTGTTATCGGAAAACCCTTTAAGAAATTCGGTTATCATACCGGGCAGGTCTTCCATTATATATATCCGGCTCATCATCATAACGCAGAAAATCAACACCATGACAACCCCGGTGGTGGACGCAGTTTCCACAAAAATATTGTACAATTTTTTTAATGTCAGTCCCTTATAAATAAAAAATCCAACAGGAATGGCGTAAATAACCGCTATGGCCGCCGCTTCCGTGGGGGTAAAAACACCACCGTATATCCCTCCCAGGACTATAAACGGCATTAAAATTGCCGGGATGGCATTGAGGGTTTTTTGTCCGGCAAAAGGAATAAAAGCCCTTCCCTTGGGATGTTCTGCCAGTTTGATGTCGGTATTATTTCTTAATAGAAACATGCTGATGATTGACATGAACAGAACTACCAATAGTCCCGGACCCACCGTGGCCAGAAAGCAGGCCAAAACAGACTGACGACCAGCCCATGCAAATATAATCATGGAGGCGCTTGGAGGTATCAAAAGCCCCAGGGGAGAAGCGCAAGTAATCAAGGCCGCTGAAAAATTTTTAGGGTAACCGTTTTCTTCCAGACGGGGGAGCATAATGGCCCCGATGCAGGAAAGAGTAGCAAAGCAACTGCCAGAGATGGAACCAAACGCAGCGCAGGCCACTATCGATACAACTGCAAGCCCACCTTTAATCTTTCCGACAAAAAGGTCCACAAACTCAACGAGGCATTTGCCAATGCCACTTTTATCCATAATGGCACCCACTGCTATAAAGAGGGGTACACATAAAATCACAATGGAATTGATAATACTATAACCGTAGGGCAGTAGAAAGCTGGTTTTATAACCGAATCCGTATACGAGAAAAAGAGTCGAGGCAAGAAAGGCATATTGGACATACATGCCCATCATTATTAGTACAATCACTAGCCCCAGGGCACCTGCGATAATCGTCATGAGACACCTACCTTTTCAGAATTACCTACCATTCCAGGGTTAGTTGCTGTTTTTAAAGAGTAATAATCCCGTACGCAATAGATGCCCGAATAAAAGGTCATTAAAATAAATCCCGTGAGGATGGCACTCTGCGGGACAAAAAACGGAATTCCCCATGCAGAGGTTATTTGCCAGGTCGTAAAAGAGTGGTAAACTAAGTTAAAGGCAAAATAAGTAAAGATTGTACTGATCAATGTTTCCAGAAAACTGACAATGACTTTCAACACCCTGTTAATATGGTCAGGAAGGATCAAAGCCAGGATTTCGGCTTTAATATGACCTTCCTGTTTCATCCCGTATGCGCTTCCCACAAAATAGAGCCACATGGCTGAAATTAATATGATTTCATCATAACCGAAGAAATCCGTGCTGAAAACATCCCTTGCAATGATCACGCTCCCCAGAATAAGCAGGAGTGCAATATTTGTTATAAACAATATAAAGCGCTGGATTTTACTCAGGATTTTCAGGAATCTGGAATTTAATATTTTTTTAACTCCATTCATAAGTATTCCTCTTTTTTAAAGTTATTTTACCTGAACTCGTGAGTCGTAAGTTCTTATTTTTATACTACATGTATGCTTTTTAAGATGCGTTGCTGTTGTTCTATGTATCGGCAAATTTGAGAACTTATGACTGCTGATTTCCGATTATCGGATTAGGGCTTGGTCACAGTGGGCCACCCGTCACAATTGGTGGGCTAACGGGTCCAACCTTGTGTTGTTGTGCTTTTTACAACTCTCTAGGTGGCAAAACAAACTTAACGATAAGCCCCAATAACGCAAGCATCACCTCACCGCAAAGTGACCCAGGTTGTGACCAAGCCCTCGGATTAATAGTAGAGAAGAAAGTTCCCTATTCTTCGGTGGGGAACTTTCTTCAGGCATCTTCGCTATTTGACGAGGTTTTTAATGTAGTTATCCAGATCGTTAAGAAAGGCTTTTCCGAACAGGTCCGCATATGCTGGCCAGACCTTTGTCCTTAACATATCAGATTGTTTGATTAAAAAAGCTTGATCCCTTAATACGACATTGATTCCGTGTTCTTTCATTTTGCCGATATAGAACTGTTCCATTTCATTTGCCTTTGACAGGGTGCGGATACCCTCTTCCGTTACGGCAGTCTGGAAAATTTTCCGCTGTTCATCGGTAAAAGACTCCCAAGTCTCTTTGTTTATAACAAACCAGCCAGGGGAGGTATGGGCGTTCAATTGAACCCAGTCTTTGACAATATCTTTGCCTACCAGATAGGTGGTTTCTGCAGTCAACCCGGAGGAGCCGTCGATTTGACCGGTTTGAAGAGCACTGAACAATTCAGAAAAAGCCATGGTCAGTGTCTGATATCCCAATTCTTTAAATGCATCTCTCCACAAGGGCATTGCCGGTACACGAATATTGGCGTTTTTGTTTTTAAAATCATTAATGTTTTCAGGCATATTCCCCTTTGAAAATCCAATGCCGGCCAGGGGTTCTGGCCAGGGACCAAGACTGACAAGGCCCACGTCTTTTATGATGGCATCCATTTTTTGAATCAAAGGAGAGTTTTTATCTGAAAAAAAGACCTTCTCAACCATGTCATACCCCGTGGGGGTTAAGCCGGGCAGGTTGACAAGATCCAGTCGAGGGTCATACCGCTTTGTTGGGTAAGTCACTCCGCATTCAATGGTGCCCATGCGAACCTCATCCATTAATTCGTCATATCCACCTAACTGGCCGGAAGGGAATACTTTCATGGTGATAGCCCCATTGGTTTCTTTCTTAACACGGTCAGCTACGGCCTGTATCCCCTGGGTGATGAAACTGTCTTCAGGGTAAAGGGCATAAACTTTCAGTCGTTTGGCAAATGCAGTCCCCCAGCTTATGCCCAGAAAAGCAACCAGTGTTATAAGGATAATGCCTGATTTCAATTTTTTTTCCATGATACGTTTCTCCCTTTTTTGGTTTGTGGTGAATGGAACCCAGTAATTGCCATTTGGTTAATGGCGATTTTTCGTTTTTTTATCTTACGTTTCTTTTGTTCTAAGTCGGAATAACACCATTTAGACAGATTAATCCCACTTTGGTTTCCCGGAAACCGTTACAAAAATTTCCGTGTCCAGAAATTTCTCCTGGTGTTGTCCGGCAGCTAATGTACCCGAGTGATCACTGCAGGTGGTTTCAACTTCGATATTTCCGGCACCAGCCTTCAGTGCAAGATCTATTGTATAGGATTTCATTTGTAATTCTACTTGGTTCTTTGCCGCTTCTAAATCTGGGAAATCCGCAATCCCGTCCGGCAGGTGTGCACGAAAACATTTGCCCCCTGCCATCATTCGGATAACAGCTCGGCTTCGTTGAATAATGCTTGCAGTGGCTGCACCATAGGCATTTGCCACATGGGCATGTTCAGGAATGATCAATTTGGTATTCAATCCCGATGCCACCCGGGGCATATACGCATTCACCGGAGCGCCAATGGCCACCAGCGGTTTTTTTAATTTAAAGGTACAGGCAAGTTCCCCATGGGGCGAATCGTTTAATGCGATGTCGAGAATTGCCGCGGCAGTTGGTTCTTTTTCCCATTGGGGCCGTAGAAAATCATTTACCATTACCTTACTTAAAAGCGTTCTTACCAGGCGTTTGGAAAAAATTTTCACAAGGGCCTCACAAAACGCCATGACACTCATACCTGCCTGTTTTGCGAGGAGATGGGCTCCCAGATTCGAGGCTTCTTTGTTCCATTGATTCATTTGGTCAAGTACATGCAGTGCGTCCGTGGGGGTAAATGCCGAACGCTGCAACAGGCATCTGTTTTCAAGTTGTTCAATGCCTTTCATACTTATGAATCCTTTGCGATCCTGGGTGGCACTTAGCAACGCCAGTGGCGCCTTTTTTATGCTATTAAGCAGTTCCCTTTCCTCTTTTTGGAATCCATCCACCCTTGAAATCCATGACACCATGAACTGTCCTGATTTTTTTCTCCATTTTTCTTCATAAATCTGTCGTTTAAGGTCCGAAATAATTTCAGGATATTTTTTTGCCAGAAGGGATAACGGAATGGCCCGTCGTGGTCCTATACATATATTGCCACGAGCATCGATTTCCACCAAGCTGTCACCACCAAGTCCCACGGTGTGAATATCAACGGCCTCTACCAAGGTTCTTCTGTGACCGATATAAGCCCCCTCGGGCGATATGGCTGGTCGGCCATTCATGAGCAATGCAATGTCCGTTGTGGTTCCCCCCATGTCTGCCACCCATATGTCTTTCTGGCCTGTTAGATGGTAAGCGCCCACGCAGCTTGCTGCCGGTCCTGAAAGGATGGTTTCAATGGGTTTTTGAATTGCCAATTCAGCTGGAACAATACCTCCGTCTCCTTTGACAATCATCAGTGGCCCATGGATGCTGAATTCCTTAAGAGATTTTCTGACGTCTGAAATGAGGGTCTTTAAAAGAGGAATGAGTCTGGCATTGTGAGCCACGGTGATCGCTCTGGTGATGGAGTTCAAGCGGGTTGTCAATTCATGGGCACAGGTCACCGGCAATTGAGTTAATTGTTGCACCCATTTTTTTACACGTAATTCATGATCCGGGTTTCTTATGCCAAAATACCCTGATATCGCAAAAACGTCCACCTTATCCCGTCTCATCTCAATCAGTTTTTTCGCCATTTTTTCGTCGAGGGGGGCAACTTCGTTACCCTGAAGATCATGTCCCCCCGTGAGCCATATGATATCATCGGCAATCATCTCTTTCATGAAGCCTTGCTTTTGCAGTAAATCCCTATTATAGCCAATAAGGATTTCACATACAGATGCGCCATGTCCTTCTGTGATTGCATTGGTGGCAAGGGTGGTTGACAGACAGGTCATGTGGATATTTTCCGGTGGAAATGATTTGGGCATTTCTTTGATACACAGGGAAATGGCGCTTGAGATACCCATAAACAGATTGCCTTTGGTGGTCAAGGACTTGGCCTCTGCGATAATCTTTTGGGTGTTTTGGTCAACAACAACCGCATCCGTATATGTGCCCCCAGTATCAATTCCTAAGGTAAGACCCACGTCTTCAGCTCCTTTAAAATGTTTAAATTACTCAATTAGACCCTTGCGATGGGCTTTTAGATATTTCATGCAGTATTTATCCCTGCCTGCCAGGGCTTCCGCCACAATGATATTTGCCATCATTTTTTTGTCCAGCGGATTCATGATCGCACCATTCAGCCCCTTTGAAATGGCCATGGACATGAAGGTTTGGTTGATGAATTTTCGGTTTGGAAGACCGTAGGAGATATTGGAAAGGCCGCATATGGTATTGATATCTTCAAATTCTGAATGGATTTTTTCCACGGAATTAAGAAATTCCATGCCAAAACTATTTTTAACGGACAGCGGTTGTACCAGGGGGTCTACAAAGATATTATTGATTTTTACGTCGTTTTTTACCAACGCATTTACCAGTCTGCCTGAGATTTCAAGGCGATCTTTCATGGTTTCCGGCATACCTGAATCACTCATGCAAAGCGCCACAACTTTCAAATCGGAACCCTTAAGAATGGGCATGAGATTGTCATACCGATCTTTTTCCATGGAAATTGAATTGATCATGGGGACTCCCCGGTGTATCTCCATCACCGCTTCAATGGCTTTGGGGTCAGGGCTGTCCAGTGTGCATGGTAGGTCAACCGCTTCTTGAACGGTTTGTACCAGCCATTTTAAATATTCAGGCTCCTTGCCCACAAAGGTGCCGGCGTTGACATCAATATAATGTGCGCCTGCCTCTTGCTGGGCACGGGCAAGCATCTGGATGGCATTTTTATCTCTTGCTTCCATGGCAGCTCTTACGGCTTTGCGGCTAGCGTTAATCAGTTCTCCAATAATGTACATTGATTCTCCGAGTATTTAATAGTTATCATGGAATTGAATATCTTATGATCGTCCGGACAGAAAATGTGCTCATGGAAAAGGCCATTAACAGCGATTCTGTCCGGTTACGAGGGGCAAATCCTTAACAAACACCCATTATACGATCGGCTTCCACAACAGCAGATGATGCATCTTCTGCATAACCGTCCGCTTTGATCTGGACTGCCCAGTCCCGGGTTACAGGTGCACCTCCCACCATGACTTTTACTTTTTCACGAATACCGGCTTCTTCAAGAGCCTGGATGACGTCTTTCTGACTTGGCATGGTGGTGGATAAGAGTGATGATAATGCAATGATGTCTGGTGCAAGTTCGTTTACTTTTTCCACAATGGTTGACGTGGAGACATCCTTTCCAAGATCCACAACTTCGTATCCAGAGGCGCCCATGAGTAAAACTACCAGGTTCTTTCCGATGTCATGGACATCTCCTTGGACAGTTGCTACCAGAACAAGGCCTTTTTTTGTGCCTGAACCCTCATTTTTGAGTCTGCCTTCAATTATCTTTAATACATTGGTGGCAATCTCACCACATTGAATCAGTTCCGGTAAAAAGAAAATCTCGTCGGCGAAAAGAGTCCCTACTTTTTTTAAGCTGGCCGTGAGTCCATCATTAATAATAACCAGGGGATCAACGCCAGCATCCAATGCCGTTTCAACATGTTTTAGTACAAGCGCTTCATCCTGATCAATTACACTTTCAATTATTTTATTGAGCATTTCTTCTGTATTCATTGCATTGTCTCCTGGCTTGTTATCTATTAATGATAGCATCTAGTTTTTCGTTAATATTTTCTGGTAACTTCGGTGGTATATAAGATTCCATGGCTTTATAAAAAAAGTTTCTGGCCCGTTTTCGCATGCTTTTCGCCTCGGGATCTTTGTCCAGGGCCAGAAAGCCACGGTCCATTACGTTGGGTAGAAACATCTCTTTTTTGAAGTTATTCCGTGTGTGTTTGGTTCTGACAAAATCACCCCCCGGTCCCACTTCTTTAAATATGGATAGGTCCAGGCTTTCGTCGTTTACTTCAATGCCTCTTTTTACCCTTTTTATCCACTGGGCAATTTCATTGTCAATCACCAGTGTTTCAAGGCTGATGGCATTTTCATCCGCAAAAAGTCCCATGCCCACAATCATGTTTGTGTTGGCAAGGGCCGGTAAAAGCCCGGTTCCCAGTTTTTCCATTCCCAACTGAACATCAATGGATTTTGTATCAGCAAGAATCCCGCCACCGCCGCAGGGAAGTCCATAATATTTGGCCATTTGGCTTGTTCCGATGCGCAGCATGCCAAACTCTGGTCCCCCATGGGAACATGTGGCAGCACGCATGTCCAGGATTCGGGCCCAGGATGCATAGATCAGCGGTACTGCGGGGTTCACGGCCTTGGCCAGGACAAAGCTACTTAACAATTCAGCATTTGCCGTGACAATTGTTGAAGCCAGAGTGGCGGGGGAGGTGCCACCGCACATGGGGCCGGATTCAATAAAAAGTGGAAGCCCATGCTTTGCGCATTCAACAATTAATTCAACGCCATCATTCCTGAAGTGCAGGGGGCTGCTCAGAGTCACCAATGTTGAGAAAAAAGGTTTTTCCTGGAGGGCTTCAAGGCTACCTGCAAATTCCACTGCCATTTCAATGTTTTTCAAGCAGTTTTTCCGGTTCTGGGCTTCTGCAATGAAATGTTTACTGGTATTGGTCAACAATATCTTGGTTTCAATGAGATCCACCGTTTCAGAGGGGACATCGGTGGGAGTTGCCGGAACGAGTATGAAGTCGGGCGGATCCAGTACATCGGACAGTCGAACAATATCTCTAAGATCATCACAGATCACCTGACGATATTCATTGGTTTCAAAATCCAGAACGTTGGTGGCAATTCCCACGGTTCCATAATAAACACGGTCGCCACCGATGATCAACGGTTCACCCCCCTTGCGGTCATAGAGCCTCACAGACGAGGCACACTTGGCAAGGGTTTCATTGATGACATGATTGGGAATTCGAACCAGTTTCTTTGTTCGATCTACCACGGCACCGGCTTTTTCAAAATAGTCCATGGCTTCATCATTTTCGGCAAGTGTTCCAACTTCCCATAACAGCGCACGGGATGCTTGGTCTATATCAAACATCTCGCGATCACTCAATATCGTTGTTTTTGGCTCCATTTTTCAACTCTCCTTATTGGTTTATGGTTGCGTTCGTTGTTTAATACAGCAAAAGCTGTGCCATGTGTTTTCTGTTTGTTAAATAGGCTTTTATATCAATAGGTTATGCGGAGACAATTGATGTTTTTAGGAGGGATGAGAAAGCATAATTTATGGGGCACAATTGCCCTGTTTGAGGAGGGATTGTGTTTAAGATTTTGATATTAAAGGTGTTTTTTTTGTAGGGTGTTCGTGCCCCAAAAAGTACTAAGAATGCCCTTTGATTGATGGGGAGGCTGGAAAGAAGGTATGTATCGCCATGAGGCGATGTTTATGAGTGAGCCCTTAGCTTTTAGGTCTGTGGATATAGTCGAACCTGAACAATCCATGTTTTTTCATTTTATAATTAAGCCGCTGCCTGGAAATACCAAGCTCATTGGCCGCCTTGGTGACATTCCCCCCTGAGCGGATAAGGGCCTGGACCACTGCCGCTTTTTCCTGGCTATCCTGGAGCCGGGTTAAGCTTTGGGCCCCCCCAGCGTCCTGGAAAGCGGTTTTTCCCCCGTCGTCAGATCCGGTAACTGGCTGGTTGGGGCAAACAGGCTGCGCTAATTCGACCAGGGGTCTGGCATCTCCCCTTTCCATGGGCTTCATGCCCGGTGTGACATGTTCAAGTCCTAGGGTGTCCTCCAGGCTGACTACGTTCATGGTGCCTTCGATAAGATGCTCCAGTTCCCGAATATTCCCCGGCCAGTCATATGTGGCGATCAAGTCCCAAAGGTCTTCGGCCACCCATTTGATGCAGGTTCCCAAGCGCTTATTATACTTTTCGATGAAATAGTAGATCAGTGCCGGGAGGCAGCCTCGTCTCTCTCTTAAAGGCGGCAGTTTGATCATGATCACCCCCAGCCTGTAGAAGAGGTCAGCCCTTAATTGACCTTGCTGAATGGCGTCTCTGGGATCCTGACTAACAGACGATATGATTTTAACCTGGATATGAACCAATTGGACAGATCCAAGGCGGCGGACCGTTTTTTCCTGAATGGCCCTGAGCAGTTTCACCTGGAGTCCAGCGGGCATGGACAATAGCTCATCCAAGAAAAGTGTGCCGTTATTGGCCTGCTCAAACAATCCAGGTCTCTCCTGAGCCCCGGTAAACGCGCCTTTGGTGGTCCCAAAAAGCATTCCCTCAAGTAGGTCATGGGGAATGGCACCACAGTTGACCGCCACAAATTTTCCTTTTCGTCTGGGGCTTTGGTTGTGGATGGACTGGGCAAACAATTCTTTACCTGTTCCTGTTTCCCCCTGGAGCATGACAGGGGAAGACGAGTCTGACGCTTTTTGGGCAAAGGTCTTTGCCCTTATAAACTCAGGGCTGGTGCCGACCAGGTCCTCAAATACGTACCGGGTATTGTTGCCCATGTCAGAAAGGCATTCTGATGCCGAAGGGGTGCGCTGTTGTAACTGTTCGTAATCCTTAACAAAACAGATAACTTTATCCAGAGTGCCAACACTGATGAGGGGATAAACACTACTTATGGTGTTGGCTACCTTGCCTGAAACGCTTCGGTAAAGAAAAACCTTATTTTTAATTGCCTGTTTATTCTTAATACACTGCATAATCATGCTGGTGCGGTTGGTCAGTTCATAAATTTCCGTAATTTTTTTACCCAGGGCATCATTAACATCGATATTGTCGATTTTTGATTGGGCCTGGTTATAAAATAAAACCGTGCCATTGCTGTTAGCAATGATCACCCCGTCGTCCATTTGTTCAAAAAGCGAAGTAAAATTAATACTGTCCATATCCGCCGTGGCCAATGAGTGGAAAAACTTATCAGGTTGTTTCATTTCCTCACATCCTTGTTTCGGGCATCAATCGAAATGACTACCCTTATATTGTACCAGACTCTTGTTAGTATCAAAGGCGCACCCCAAAAAGCATGCCCTTTGGTGTAACGAAGAAAACGGACAAAAAACCATATCAGTGAAGATTATTCTTGTCAATACAGCCGTTCAGCTCTCCCCACTGCAATCGGAAAAAGAAGCTACAGGCTAACAATTTAATTTTCAAACACCACCTCAGCCAGTTGGCTTCTGAGATGAATTTCGCTACTCGCAAGCACTCCACGAAAGGATTCTATGCTTGCGCATTCCCACAGCGGTTAAAAGCAAAATATTTTGCTTTTAAATGATATTTTGCTTTTTCCATAGCAAAACTGAAATATTTCTTTCACCCCATCTCCTGTGCCTGTTTGTAATGTAACCCTGAATTGAAAATTACTTATTAGATATCAAGATGTTATGTTTTTTTCGTTTTATCCATGAGAACTGGTATGCAAACTGCAAAGCTATAAACCAGAAAAACCCCGAGTCGGAAATGAGGCCAACCGGCATTTGAGTTAACATCATTTACATAGGATTTAGAACATTGAAACATGCCTTCAACACCAATTTTTTTGATCCTTTTGTTTTTTTAAATTCACCCATTGTCACCGTTTTATTTATTCTCTGGGGTGTTGTTTTGCCTAAGAACATGACCAACGCAGCTTTAGCTCAACCACCACCAAATGGGGTTGATTTTATCTGTCCACCGTATTTTTGCTGTTAGGCGGCTGTTTTGTCTTTATGGGGCAATATATACGGCAGCACGAAGCTGTACCTGAGGGACTATCAGCCTGAATTTAATAATTTTTCCTGGTTTGCTTATACTTTAAGGAAGGATATTCATGAAGAACAGTATTGAACAGCCCAAAAAAGACAGGAGTGTGTTGATTATTTCCATCATCATCGTCTCGCTATTCACTTTAGTTGGGGCTCTTTTCCCGGATAAAACGGGGGTCGTCATCTACGCGCTCAATTCATTTCTTTGCGATGATCTTGGTTGGCTCTATCTTTTAATGGTCGCACTGTTCCTTGTCTTTGGTTTTGGTATTGCCTGTTCCAAATACGGAACGATCCGCCTGGGAAAGGACGACGATAAACCGGAGTTTTCCGATTTCCAGTGGTTCGCATTTTTGTTCGGTGGCGGCATTGGGATTGGGCTTGTCTTCTGGTCTGTCGCGGAACCTATGATGCACTATGCAAGCGGCCCGATGGATGAACCGTATACAGCAGCGGCATTGCAAACGGCAATCCGGATCTGTTTTGCCCATGAAGGCGTTCATTGCTGGGGGTTATTCGCTGTCTGCGGCATGGCCCTGGGCTATTTTCAATACAGAAAAGGGCTGCCCTGCTTGATCAGTTCCGCATTCTATCCATTGATTGGCGATAAAATCTATGGCCCTATTGGTAAAAGCATTGATATCATCGCCGTATTCGCCACCGTTTTCGGTATTTCCACCAGCTTAGGCCTGGGTTCCATGCAGATTGCAAGTGGTATCAGCTATGTCTGGGGTATTAATACCACAAGCATAACAACCGCATTCATCATAGCGATCATTACCGCCATATTCACCTTGGCCACCGTTTCCGGGTTGCATCGTTGGATGGCAAAGATCGTTAACTGGAAAACCTGGCTTTCACTTGGCTTTATGATTTTTATCCTCATCTTTG
This sequence comes from Desulfocicer niacini, assembly GCF_054657595.1. NCBI lineage: Bacteria > Pseudomonadati > Thermodesulfobacteriota > Desulfobacteria > Desulfobacterales > Desulfobacteraceae > Desulfocicer > Desulfocicer niacini. The sequence goes on along the minus strand of NZ_BAAHYK010000060.1, from coordinate 13,284 downwards.
GCGGTACCGTATACATCATGCAAACCATGGTCGATACCTTCGGTGCCTATCTCAGCAAGTTTGTCATGCAGACTTTCTGGTATGGAAACCCTAAATGGCTCAGTAGTTGGACTGTATTTTACTGGGCTTGGTGGATTGCCTGGGCACCGTTTTGCGGTCAGTTTTTTGCCCGCGTTTCTAAAGGGAGGACAATTCGTCAGATGTTTTTTGGTGGGACTTTTCTGCCTGCCGGTTTCTCATTCCTCTGGATCACCATTTATGCAGGGGCTGGTTTTCACGTCGATGCCGCCACAAAGGGACTTATTTCCACCGCAGTGAATACCGACTATACCACCGCATTATATGCTTTGCTGCAGCAATTGCCGCTTTACCAGATCACGGCGCCCCTGGCTCTGTTCCTCGTTGTCATCTGTTTCGTTGGTGCCGCCGACTCCGCCACCTTGGCTTTGCCTATGTTTACAGGGGGAGGAGACTTAAATCCTTCAAAAAAATCGAGGGCATTCTGGGGCGTGGCTGAAGGCGCTGTTACCATCGTTCTGATACTAATCGGAGGTCAAAGTGCACTAAAAGTACTACAAACAGCTTCCGTGGCTTCAGCTTTTCCCTTTATGTTCATTATGCTCTTCATGTGTATCGGTCTTTGGAAGGCATTGAAAGAAGAATTCCATCCAAAAATTACAGAAAATTCAACCACATTTAATTGTCAGTTGCGGGAAAAAAATAAAATGGAAGAGGCGGAGATCACCAACTGAGATTCGTAAACAAATAACCTAAAAAAGCTCAATAAGCTAACAACCAATTATTCAGATTAACCAAGGAGGATCTACATTATGGTAACCATTGAAGATCTTGGAAAATTCATCATCACCGGTAAAAAAGGCAAAGTAAAGGGAATCTGCGAGTACCTGTTAAAAGAAGGCATCGATCCTTTGGAAATCATCAACAAAGGATTGATCGGCGGCATGGTGGAAGTTGGTGTCCGTTTTAAAGCAAATACGATGTTTATCCCTGAAGTCATGATGTCCGCAGAAGCCATGGCTGCCGGTACGGAAATCGTAAAGCCTTTCATCAAAGTGGGAGACATGCCCTCAAACGGTACTGTTGTACTCGGCACGGTCAAAGGTGATTTACACAACATCGGCAAAAATCTCGTTTCTATGATGATGGAAAGCGTCGGTTTCACTGTAATCAACGCCGGCGTCGACAACTCACCCGAAACCCTTGTGGACCTAATCAAAAAGGAGAAGCCTGACGTTTTGGGCATGTCTGCACTGTTGACCACGACGATGTTGCATATGAAAGATACCATCGAATTACTCAAAGAAGAAGGCCTCCGCAACGATGTGAAAGTAATTATCGGTGGCGCTCCCGTTTCCCAGGATTTTGCCGACGAAATCGGTGCCGACGGATTTTCTCCCGATGCCGCTTCCGCCGCCGACCTTTGCAAAAAACTCCTGGGCATCGCTTGAACGAAAGAAAACTCAGAAACGGAAAGGAGGAATCATTTTGTTTACTACAAAAAGTTTATATACAAAAGCTGGATTTGAGGTCAATCAGTCCATCCAATGGCGCATGCTCAGTGATGACCAGTGCGAAGAAATTGTCATGAACGCCATGGAATTGTTGGAAAGAACGGGTGTGGACATAATAAATGAGAAAGCCCGCGGCATCTGTGCAGCCGGCGGCTGCTGGGTAGAAGGAAATCGTGTCCGCATTCCTTCCGTTAAAACGGAATGGGCCTTAAGAAGTGCTCCCTCAAGAGTCACCGTCTGCAACCGCAGCGGCAAAAGAGCCATGCGACTGGAAAGCAACAATGTCCATTTCGGACCCGGATTCGGTAACGGTATGACCATTGACGTCTTAAGTGGTGAAACGAAACCTACCACAAAGCAAGACGTGGTGAATGTTGCTAAAATTTGCGATGGTCTGCCCCATATCGATTTTCTCATGAACAACGGTATCCCCACCGACGTAAAAGAGAACGTCGCCGAACTTCATTCCTTTGAAGCCATGGTCACATATTCGGAAAAACCCATCGTACAAGAAGTCAAAAATGTCAAACAGGCCAAGGCCGTCATTGATATGGCCGCTGCCGTGGCCGGCAACCTGAAAAACCTGCAAAAAAATCCCTTCTTGATGCTTTATGTTCATAATAATGAAGCGCTGGTAGAAACGGATGAAGTTGCGGACGTCCTGATGCTGGCTGCAGAAAACAACATTCCCGTCATCTGCGCCAATAATCTGGTGACCGGCCTGACGGCACCGAAAGAAAGCGCCGCCGCCCTGGTGGTGGCTATTGCCAACGCCCTTGGTGCTCTTGTTTTATCTCAGCTGACCAAGGAAGGAGCGCCTTTTATTACCGGCAGTTTTTTTTCGTTCAATGATACGGACAACGACGTGATTCCATACGGTGCACCGGAAACCAGCTTACTCGGCACCGGTATGGCCAACATTCTCCGTTTTCTGAGAATTCCCAGCTTCTCCTTTGCCGGTGGTAGCGATGCTAAAATCAGCGATGCCCAAATGGGTTTGGAAGCTAGTTTTTCGATTCTCCATGCCGGCCTCGCCGGCACAAGCATGGTATACGGCGCGGGACAGTTGGAAAGCGGTCTCTTAAGCAGTCCTTATCTTGTCGTTATGGCAGAAGAAGTGATGGGCATGACCAGAAGGATCATGCGTGGTGTGGAAATGGATGAAGACCGGCTCTGCCGAGGTGTCATCGACGATGTCCAGCCAGGTGGTCATTATCTAGGTTCTCCCCATACCCAGTACTATTTCAAAGCGGAACAGTTCTGGCCGACATTGATGAATCGCACCAGAATTGACGACTGGATCGCGGCTGGTTCAAAAACATTGGGCGACAGAAGCATCAAAAAGGCCCAGGATCTCCTGAACTATTATCAGGGGAATGGTTTGGACGACGATACCGTTGCGCAACTCAGTGCTATCCTAATCGAAGCCGAAAAGAATCTGTGAAAAGGAGGACGAGAAGTATGAGAACAAATTATAAAGCAAATGCCAGCGTCAAAATGAACGTCTTTTCCGAAGCACAATGCGAGGAGTTGGTTTTTGCCGCGGAAGAAGCAATGTGGCGCACAGGCACGGATTTTTACGATCCGGAATCCATTGGAATTCTCAAGAAAGCCGGCTGCTGGGTAGATGGCACGCGCGTCCGGATTCCTGCTCATATTACTGAGCGGGCTCTGCGGTCCTGCCAGAAGCATGTCGTCTTATGCAATAGCAGAACGGGAGCCAGGGAACTTTTCCTGGAAGGCGGAAATTCCTACTTCGGCTCCGGCCCCTGCACTCCCTTTACGAGGAATCCCTACACGGGAGAACGTCACCGTGCAACCCGTCAAAGTGTCGGCTGGGCCACAAAGGTATTGGATGCACTTCCCAATATTGATTATGCGATGTCTTTGGGTATCGTTCAGGATGTGCCGCTACTGATTTCTGATCGCCATGAGTTCGAGCAACAGATCCTCAACACGGAAAAACCGATCATCACCGTCTGCGTCGACCAATGGGGTCAGGATGACTGCATTAAAATGGCGGAAATCATTGCCGGTGGGGAAGAAGAATTACGCAGAAATCCCTTTATCTGTTTATATGCAGAACCGATTTCTCCCGGTGTTCACTGCATTGAAGCTGCACAGAAACTCGTCACCGGAGCGAAAAAAGGCTTGCCAACGATCTACACGCCTTGCATCATGGCCGGCGGTACCGCACCCGCAACGATGGCTGGGGTAATGATTCAGGGGTTATGCGAAAGCTTAAGCGGTCTCGTCTTAAGTCAATGCGCCAGAGAAGGTGCACCCTTCATCATGGGCGGTGTTTACACCATCCTTGATATGGGTACTACCATCTTCTCCTATGGCGCCCCGGAATTGCACCTGCTTCTTGCCGGCCTCGCCGATGTGGCCCATCATCTCAAAATTCCGATGTTCGGCACCTGCGGCTGCACCGATACATGCATCATCGACGAACAGGCTGGCGTAGAAGCCGCACTTTCCGTGGCCATGACCAATATGTCCGGCGCCAACATTAACCATGATATCGGTTATTCCGAATACGGCACCACCTCTAACCTTGACCTCGTTGTCATCTCCGATGAAGTCTTGGGTATGGCCCGCCGTCTGACCGCCGGTATCGAAGTAACAGATCTAACGATGAATCTTGATCTCATCGAAGAGATCGGCCCTGGCGGCCGATACGATCAAATCAAAGATGGTGATGCCTTTGATGATTTTGGTGATTTTGGTGATGATGATGACTATGTTCCCAAAAATTCCAGAGTCAATTATAAGAATCGCCTGGTAAACAGGGAAGCACGGAAACTTTGGGAAAAATCCGGAAGCAAGACATTGACGCAAGTAGCAAATCAAAAAGTCCGCGACATCATTGAAGGTCATGAACCGGTGCCGCTGCCCAAAGATATCGCCGCAAAAATTCGAGATGTGGTCGAAAATGCTGTTGGTCATATGCCTGGTGAAGGCTGATTTTTTATGTATCAACAAAAGTAATGCATAAAATCTGACCACTATATACGGGGCTGTTCCTCATAAAACAGCCCCGAAATTTTTCATAATGAGGGAGAAAAATTAAATGTCTTTCGTACTTGGAATTGATACCGGCGGCACCTATACGGACGGCATCATCATGAGCCGTACAAATAAAAAGATTATTGCCAAAGCAAAGGCGCTGACAACCCGTTACGATCTAAGCGTTGGTATCAGAAATTGCATCAACGATATTGATTTTAATGAATTTTCTGATATCAGTGTCGTTTCCCTGTCAACAACTTTAGCAACCAATGCCATCGTAGAAGGACGCGGTTGTGAGGTCGGTCTTCTGATGATCGGTTTTCAACCCGATCGAGATCTGCCCGTTAAAGAAATCAGGGTTGTCTCAGGGGGGCATAACATCAAAGGCATAGAAAAATCTCCGCTGGATATTGAAAAAACCAGAGCAGCCATTGAGAGTTTCCGCGGGGAAGTCGACGCAATAGCCATTTCCGGTTATCTCAGTGTCCGCAATCCGGAACATGAATTGCAGGCCCAGAAAATGGTAAAAGAAATTTTGGATCTGCCGGTGGTCTGCGCCCATCACTTGACCAGATCCCTCGGTTTCCACGAACGAACCATCACTGCCATCTTGAACGCTCGACTGATTCCCATCATCAAGGAATTGATGATTTCCGTAAAATGCGTACTCAAAGAGAAGAAAATCGACGCATCCATTATGATCGTCAAAGGCGACGGTTCCCTCATGGGGGAGGCCCAGGCAGAAGACAAACCGATCGAAACCTTATTGTCCGGCCCGGCTTCCAGTATTATCGGAGCGACGTTTTTAAGCGGCATTGATGACGCTCTGATTCTGGATATGGGAGGAACCACCACGGATATTGCCATTATCCGCAATAAAATCCCCCGCATTGATGAGGAAGGTGCCAAAGTCGGCGGCTTTTTGACCCGGGTGGAAGCAGCCGCCATCAACACTTACGGACTCGGCGGCGACAGCTATATTCAACTCAATATGCAAAGAAAACTGCAGATCGGTCCTCAAAGAGTCTGGCCGATCTCCGTGATTTCAGCAGAATATCCCTATCTTGTGAACGAATTGAAAGGCATCGAAATTCCTTATACTTATCTTCTGCTCTATTCTCAGATTACCGATTGCTTCATGATTCTCAACGAAAAGAAAACCAACAATTACACCGAAAAAGAACGACGTGTTTTAGAGGAACTGAAGGATGGCCCGCACAGTTTGCTTTACCTATCAAAAAACATGGAGGAACAACTAAATCTATTTGATTTAGATCGCTTGGTGAATATTGGAACTTTGGGCAGAATTTCTGTAACACCAACCGATATTTTACACGCCACCGGGGAATATACGCAATGGAACGCGGAAGGCGCGACCACCGCCATCTCTTTACTTGCGCAACGCTTTCATATGGGGTATGACCAATTCATAAATTTCGCCAGCGACGGTATTGTCGATGAATTATGTTATTCCTGTATTCAAAGCTTATGTTATAATGAAAATTTAAACTTTGTACTAAAAGAAAGTGAAATTGGTACTTTTTTTATCAACAAACAGCTGCATCCTGATGAAAAATCCATGCTTTGCTGTACGATCCGGCCAAACGTTCCCGTAATTGGTGTCGGTGCACCAGTAAAAGCCTGGCTTCCCCGTATGGCAAAAAGGCTCAATGCACAGCTGATCATTCCAGAACATCAAGAAGTGGCCAACGCCATCGGCTCCGCCGCCGGAAAAATTATAGAATCGGTGAAAATCCTCATCAATCCGGGAGAATTCGGCAAAGGTTTTGCACTCCATTCCTCCTGGGAAATGAAACAGTTCAAAGAATTGGAGGAGGCTGTTGCTTACGGGAAGGCCTTTGCCTCAAAAAAGGCGAAAGAAGCCGCATTGAACGATGGCGCAGTCCATGTCGATCTGACGGTCGAACATAAAGATGTCTACGCCGCGGCAAATATGATCGAAAAAGATATCTATATTGAGTCGCGGATTGAAGTCATCGCAACGGAAACGCCGGAATGGGAGAGAAGTGAAAAAAAAGAAAAATTCTTTGTAGACGCTAGAGATAGTTGATCTCACAAAAGAAGAGAGGAGAGGACATGAGCCAAAAGAGAGAAGGAAACATGAGCCATGCGATCGATTGGAAAGTTTTTGGTATCGGAGGAGGGGTTTGCGTTTTTTTCATTCTACTTACCTTGCTCTGGCCCAAGGAAGCCGCAGCCGTATTCAACGCATTACTAGGTTTCTTTTGTATAAAATTCGGCTGGTTATATTTGTTGGTGGTTACTTTTTTTGTTTCTTTTCTACTATGGCTTTGTATCAGTAAATACGGCAAAATCCGCCTCAGTAAAGATCATGAAAAACCGGAGTATTCAACATTAAGTTGGATTTCCATGCTGTTTGCCGCAGGCATGGGCATTGGACTTGTCTTTTGGAGTGTGGCGGAACCAATCAGCCATTATATGAATCCTCCCCATGGGACGGGAAAAACCATGGAAGCGGCACAAACAGCGATGTTCTACTCCTTTTTACACTGGGGATTTCACCCTTGGGCTTGTTTTGGCGTGGTTGGCTTGCCGCTTGCTTATTTCCAGTTCCGTAAAAATAAGCCTGCCTTGTTGAGTTCCTGTTTCATTCCTTTAATCGGGGAAAAGAGAGCCGAGGGGGTGATCGGCAATACCATCAACATCCTGGCGGTATTCGCCACCGTGTTCGGGCTTGCCACTTCCCTTGGTTTTGGTGTCATGCAGATCAACAGTGGCCTCAACTATGTCTTCGGTATCCCGTATTCCATACCAATAATGCTTTTGATCATTTTCATCACCACAGTTTTGTTCCTCACGTCTTCCATCAGCGGCATCCGGCGGGGTATCCGCATATTGAGCGACGCCAATATGATTTTAGCTTCGATTTTGCTGATTTGCGTGATATGCTGCGGACCAACTTTATTCCTGCTTAACTTTTTTGTGCAAACCATCGGTACTTATTTCGGCGGATTGTTAGCTTCCAGTCTGTGGACGGACGCCTTTCAAACCAATAAAGGCTGGCTCAACAGCTGGACAATATTTTACTGGGCCTGGTGGATTTCCTGGGGGCCTTTTGTCGGAGCCTTTATTGCCCGAATCTCTAAAGGGCGCACGATTCGGGAGTTTATCATCGCCACCATGGTGGCGCCGGTCCTATTAAGTTTTATCTTCATTGGCGCCATGGGTGGCACTGCGATTCATTTAGAACTCAGCGGCAATCACGCGGTCTCTGCTGCAGTTAATGAAAACGTAGCTTACGCGCTTTTTGCCCTGTTCCAGCAAATGCCTTGTCCCCATCTATTCTCCATTATCGCCATTGCCTTGATCATGATTTTTTTTATTACCTCTGCAGATTCTTCTGTCTTCGTCTGTTCGATGATGACTTCCTACGGCATGCAGGATCCCCCTCGCGCCTTGCGTTTTTTCTGGGGTATGGCGGAATCCAGTGTAGCCATCGTATTATTGATCGCAGGGGGACTATCATCACTACGGACAGCGTCCATCGTAGTAGCATTTCCCTTTATGATCATCTGCGTATTGATGCTCATCTCCTTTACAAAAGAGCTAAAACGAGAGGGCATTGACTCACGAGCTGACAATAAATATTCATTATTAACAAAACCTAAGGAGAGTTCAGTATGTTTGAAATCATCGGAGAAAGAATAAATACTTCCAGGAAAATGGTTCTGGCCGCGGTTGCCGAAAAGAACGCAGACTATATCATAGATGATGTAAGAAAGCAGCAGGAGGCAGGTGCAAATTATATTGATGTGAACGCCGGTGCTCGCATCGGACATGAAAAAGAGGACATGCGCTGGCTGCTTGATACCATCCAGCCGGTCTTAAATATCCCTTTGACTTTAGACAGTCCGGACCCGGCCATTCTTGAAATGGCTTTTTCTATGGTGGAAAAAACTCCCATGATAAATTCCATTTCACTTGAAAAAGACCGGTTTGACTCCATGATGCCGTTTCTGGACGGAAAGGACTGCAAGGTTATTGCACTTTGCATGAATGATGCAGGCATGCCAGACTCAAGCGAGGATCTTCTGAATCGGGCAGGCACCCTTATAACCGAGCTTAACGGCGTTGGAATCCCCACGGCCAATATTTATGTAGATCCCCTGATCCAGCCCATTTCTACGGACACCAATAAAGGCATGATGGTTCTTGATGCAGTACGTGCCATAAAAGCCAAATTCCCTCAAGTCCATATTACCGGCGGGCTGTCCAATATCTCCTATGGACTGCCCCAGAGGCATATGATTAACCGGACCTTTGTCACCCTGATGATGAATGCGGGCATGGACTCGGCTATTATTGACCCTCTGGACAAAAAGATCGTGTCGTCCATCTGGACAGCAGACATGCTTCTTGGCAATGACACTTTTTGCATGGAATATCTTAAGAGAGTCCGCTCAGGCGCGATTGAATCTTAGAGACCGGGTGGGAATAATTGCCTTGATTTTGTACCGGATTTTTGTTTATCATTAAGGCTTGACGAGCCTGGGATACGTCCCAGGCTCTGTCCGTAAAGTACGGGCAAAAAAATTTTGCATGGATACCGGCGTCTACTACTCAAAATACGATTGGGAAACAAGTAAATGAAACCGATTGTTTTAAACAATATACCGTTTAAACCCAACCTGACCTATTTATATAAACACCTCCATGTACCCGATCGTCCGGAGGCAAGGAAAGCTTTTGACGGTTTGGCTGCTGAGGCTGCGGAAATAGCCCGACCTAAGGCACTCTATGGCCTGGCTGCTGTTGAGAAACATGGAGAGGATTATATTATTGTGGAAAATATTCGTTTTGAGAGCCGTGTCCTATCCGTTAATGTAAAATCATTAAATCGTATATTTCCTTTTGTTGCCACATGCGGTGTTGAACTGATGCAATGGGCTGATAGCCTATCATCTGATATGCTAAAAAAATATTATGCCGATGCATTTAAACTGGCTGCATTACGTGCGGTAACACACCGCCTCGAAACAGAAATCAAGAAGCAGTTTGACACAGGTCAAATTTCCCAGATGAGCCCTGGCTCCCTGTCAGACTGGCCCATAGACCAGCAACGTCCTTTATTCGATCTTCTTGGTGAAACACAAAGTACTGTGGGTGTAGGCTTAAAATCCAGCATGCTGATGATACCTGATAAATCAGAATCGGGATTTTATTTCCAAAATGATAGTGGGTTTGCCAGTTGCCAGTTATGCCCTGTAAATAATTGTCCCTCACGAAAAGCCCCTTTTGCCGAAAATTTGTATGGTCAAAAATACAAAAAGTAGGATGGTAAGGATTTATGGCGATTTTTTCATCTATTTTGCCTCTTCCTGGGCACGCAGATCCTTTCTTAAGTTTTTTTATACCGATGGTTGGTTGGATCTACTATGTCTGAGATAAAATTTATAAAGCGTTTGTTGGATCTGAGCATTATGGTTTTTAGAGATCCCATACTGTATAGACCTTTTTTTCATTGGCGCCAGCTTCCTTGAGATGTTGCCGTCACGATGTTCTACCTTTCGGTAGTGTTTAAAAGTGGAAACATTTTGCCGTAACGTATTTTTAATAAGTCTTGCCGGTTTTCTTATTGTGCCAGGGCTTATATGAAGGGCACGATTCCATGGCGGAGAGAATATGGACAAGTCCGGGATGATCTCCTCGCTTGTTAATAATTGTTTCAAAACCTTTTTGGTTCTGGCTTGTCCAGGTTAGGTTTGATTACTCGGGAATCAATGTTTCCAGAGTTTTTATTTTTCGATAGAGGGTTTTACGATCAATATTCAGGAAATCCGCCGTTTTCCCACGATTCCACTGATGTTTTTCCAGGGCAGTTAAAATTACTTTTTTTTCAAATTGGGCCACAATATCATTTAATCCTTTGGGGGGTATGTTAATGAGCGTTTCATCATCAGATTTGCTCAAGGTTTTTTCAACATTAAAACGTTCATTGGTGAAATTTCTTTTTCCCAGAGACATGTAACGATATATTGAATTTTGAAGTTCTCTGATATTGCCCGGCCATTCATATTTCATAAAGCTATCCACCAAATCAATGGGAATAGTTACTTCTTTTGAAAATTTTTTTGAGAAGAGCTCTGTGAAGTGCTCAATTAGCAATGGAATGTCTTCTTTGCGTTCTCTCAGGGGGGGCATATATATGGGAAAAATATGAATACGATAATAGAAATCTTCACGCATTTTTTTGTTATTGACAGCTTCCACTAAATCGCGATTCGTTGCCGCAATAATACGAAAATCAGAGGTTTTTATCTGGTTACTTCCAACGGGGATATACCCTTTGCTTTCAATGGCTCTCAATAACTTGACCTGCATGTTCAGGCTCATTTCTCCAAGTTCATCCAGGAAAAGAGATCCTCCGTTAGCTCTATCCAGGTAACCCATGGAGCCGGTTACTGCACCTCCCGTAAATGCCCCTTTTTTGTAACCGAAAAATTCGCTTTCAATAAGGTTTTCATTGATAGCTCCACAGTTAACGGCAACAAAGGGGCGGGTTCTTCTATCGCTTAATTCATGTATGCACTGAGCAACCAATTCTTTGCCGGTACCGGATTCTCCATAAATGATCACATGGACGTCATTTGAAGATGCCTTCAATATCAAGTCATAAATGTTTTGCATTGCAGCGCTTTTGCCCACAAGGTTTCCCAGTTTGTAACGATTTTTAGTGGCAAATTTTAGTTTTGTGTTCTCTTTACGTAAATCCAGTTCTGCTTGTTTTTGTTCTGTGATATTTGTTATAAATCCTTCAAGGGCAATGAGTTTTTCGCTATTGGAAAAAAGCCCTACACCCTGCTCCCAGACCCAAATGATTTCTCCTGAAGCTTTTTTTATTCGGTAGATGAAACTGTAGGAACGTTTTTCTTCCAGTGCGGTGTTTAGGCAATTAATCAGGTTGCTCCGATCATCTGGGTGGATAAGGCGTTGAAAAGAGGTAGAGCCTTTACCGATTAACTCCGATGGCTTATATCCCAAAAGAGGGTAACACCCTTCACTGGCAAACTCCATGGTATGGGTTTCATCTGCTTTGCAGCGGTATACCATTCCCGGCAGATTCCCCATGAGCGTCTGGAGTTTTCGTTCGCTTTCTTTCAGGAGTAGTTCAGCTGTTTTGGTTTTTGTAATATCAGTGCATAGCGTTAATTTAGATACGGATCCATCGGGGTTATAGACGGGTGATGACATATAGAGGTACCATCTGCCTGTTTTCGGATTTTTATATTCCCATCGGGTGGTTTCGTCCTTGAAGACATCCTGATCTTTGCACCAGGGACATATTTCATCCAATCCGTGTAATGCCTTAAAGCAATATTGCCCGGTTATATCCAGCCCTATCTTGTCAATAACCTGGTTGTTAACATATTCTATGATGTTTTCAGATGAGCAGACATAGGTAAATCCCTCAAAAGCACCTACAATGGCATTAAAATAATTTATTTGGAATTCATTCATTTTTGGATTTTTCCACTATTATCAATGTTTACTTGATCACAACCCTGCTCATTTGCGAATCGGGTTCGCCTTATTGGGGTTTTTGTTTCTTCATAGCATAAAAATTCTTAGAAGAATAGTTTGGGGCTATGTTCAGAAAATCGAATTATGATATTTAATGGAATTGAGTACTTTGATTTGGCGCTTTCACTCAATGCGAGTTGAGTTCATAGCGTGTCATGCAGCAGTGGTATTGCCTGAAAATTATAATTGGAATGGACGGCAGGTTTTGTTTGGTTGATGAGGGGCACGTAAGCCCATATCACCACTCCGGAAATGGTGTGGTGATATAGACCAAGAAGATTAAATTCGACGCTGGGCCGTATGATAAAGTCGGGCGCCGGTTTCATAAAAGAGGCCCCGGAGGTTTCTCATGAAAATGGGCTTTTCCTTCTGCAGGGGCAGGGCGATATCTTTTTTATCAGCTTCCCCCAGTACCACCTGTGCCATGAGTTTACCAAAAACCGTTCCAGGACCGATGCCCCTGCCGTTGTAGCTTGTCACAGTGATAAAGCTTTCGTCGGGCATGTGAAATCGGGGAATATGATCCGTGGTCATGGCAATTCGTCCGCCCCAGGCATATTCCAGTTCCGTGGCGGGGATTTCAGGAAAGACCTTTTTGATGCTTCGCATGGCCCAGGCCTCGTGGGTACCGTAGCCGCCATTGATCACCTGGCCCACACTGCCCACGATGAAGCGGTTGGCATCATCAAATCGGTAGGAGGAGAGAATCAGAGCCGTATCCCAGGCCGCATGCCCTTCACACAATATCTTTTTACGAATGTCATTGGAAAGGGGTTTGGTGGCAAACTGGAAATAATTAAAGGGAATCAGGGCGTTTATCTTATCTTTAAATGCCTGTTCGGGGTATCCTTGAACAGCCAGAATAACAGACTTTGCCCTGACGGTTCCCCCCGGTGTGGTGAGTATCCATCGGCCATTTTCTTTTTTAAGGCCTGTCACCGGTGAGTTGTCAAAGAGCTTGGCTCCGGCTGCCAGGGCCGCATCGGCAAGTCCACGGACATAGGCAAGGGGCTGCACCGTTCCGGCCCTTTCATCCAGGAGAGCTCCGTGAAATTTGGTGCTTCCGGTTTTTTTAGCCGTTTCTTCCTGGCTGAGAAGTGTTACTGGGGCACCGCGTTTTTGCCATTGGGCTTCTCTCTGCTCCAGGGCCTTCAGGCCTGCAGGGGAGTGACCACAA
>NZ_BAAHYK010000059.1:0-27102 GCF_054657595.1 Desulfocicer niacini | reverse complement strand
TTCCGGTCCGGGCCCATTGCCCGTCGGGGGAGGGGCGGCATAATGCCATTTGGCTGCGCGTCTACGACCCAGTATTCGTTGTGTCCGTCAGGACATGGCCGTTATATGAAATACTCCGTAATGCCGGAGAATATTTCAAGCTTTGTTGTGGGCAGAACGAGATCAGAATGCGGTCTGCCCGTGGCAGTTATGCGGGCACGGTTTCATTTTGTTTTGAATTATTGGGGGGATGAGGGGGTAATTTCAATGTAATAAATTTCCCCCATCCTTTTATGTCTACAATATCTCGAACAGTCAAAAAAAACAGTCTTGGAGCCTTAAGCCCAAATGCTTTAAAAGACCATCTAAAAGCCACTTCGATTTTAATTTCATCATTGGTGGGGACGGCGTAAAAAATTATGGGCAGTTGACGTTGTATTCCCATAAACTCCAGAAGGGTAACCACTGAAATGCGATAAGCTCCTTTTTTTAGTTTTTGAAATGAGTTGCATTTGGTCATTTCAATGGAGGCTTTTGGGAATCGATTTACCATCATGTAGTTTGCCATGGCCAGGGTTCGCGCCCCATCTCCGGTGGTGAAGTGTGAGACCTTTGCCACAGCAACTAATTTGTGAAGGCTCAATGCATTAAAATCAATCTCCATTTCGGCGTTAACTCCCTTTGTGCACCACCCTTTAAAGGTGTGCATGGGGGCATAAGCTTTAAAATTCACCCTGTAATCCCGGGCCAATATGTATTTCATTAAGTAAAAACCTTTTTAATAATCGTCTCGGATGGTCCAATAATTTTATCAGGATCCAGGCCTGACCGGGTCCGAATCCTACATAAGCCAATCCATTTATCAGCTGGCAAGTGTCGTCATATCAATGTCGCAACAGATACGTTCGCATTCTAGATGATTGTGCTTGTTTTTATAGAGACACGACATTGGTTCATCCGGAGGTTCCCATGACAATAATCTTCCTGAATTGATAAGGATGCCACCTGTGTGGATGATATGAATCATGCCGGCCATGACCGGAGAGAGAATTCCCAGCATCCCCAAGGCGGCCCCCAAAAGATCGGTGGATACGGCAAAATAGTGGTTTTGATCAATTACTTTCATGGTTTGATGACTCAAATTGCGCACTTTTACCAACCCCCCGAGGTTGGGATCTGCCAGGGCAATATCCGCCGCTTCAATTGCAATTTCCGCTCCGCCTGCACCGATTGCGATTCCAATATCTGCCTGGGCCAGAGCCAAAGCATCGTTGACACCGTCTCCCACCATGACCACTGAGCTTTTCTTGTTCAGGTCTCTTACGTGCCGGGCTTTTTCTTCGGGCATCAGTGGTGCCCTGCAATCATTAAAGGGAAAAATATCCATCATGGTTTCGGCAACTTCTTTGTTGTCTCCAGTAATCAAATGAATCTCCTTGACACCGTCATGCTTCAGGCAATTTAAAACTCTGGCAGCTTCGGGACGGATGGGGTTTAGCACACCCAACATACCCATGACACTGCCGTTTCTGGCCACAAATACCACGGTGCAACCTTTGGCTCTTGCAATGGCAGATTCTGAATCAAAACAGCTCAATTCCACTTGATTTTCTTCCATGTATTGCCGGTTCCCCACCAGAATTACATCTTCGCATCCAATGGTGCACAAAACGCCACGTCCAGCCTTAAACTCGCATACGGCATGGGCTTTGGGTGTCAAATTCCTGGCCTTTGCTTCACCAAGTATGGCACGGGCCATGGGGTGCTGGTTGTGAGATTCTGCCGTGGCTGCCCATGAGAGAAGTTGGTTTTCGGTGATATCTGTAGATTTGACTTTAATGGTCATGATTTTTGGGGTGTTTAGGGTCAGTGTGCCGGTTTTATCAAAACAGTAGACATCCGTTTTTCCCACGGTTTCAAGGTAGAGCCCTCCTTTTATCAGGATGGAATGCCTGGCGGCATTGGCCAGGGATGCTGTGAGGGCGGATGATGCCGCAAGAACGGTGGCGCAGGGGCAGGACATTACCAGCATGACCGTTAATGCCCGCATGGGATCCAGAGTGAAAAGCAAGGTTGCGATCGTGGCTGTAAGGCCGATTTTCATCAGCCTGGCAGCCAGCTGATCAGCCTTATGTTCGGCTGGTGCCTTGTTGGCAAGGGAGTCCTCAACCATTTTCATGATGCCGGAAAGATAGGTGTTTTCCCCGGTTTTGACGGTGCGGATAAAGAGGGTGCCCTGGGAAATAATGGTGCCGGCATAAACTTCTTCTCCGATGCTGCGGTGGACTGCTTCTGATCTTCCATTGATGCTGGCTTCGTCCACCAGAGCGTCCCCGTCCAAGATGATGCCGTCCACGGGAATTTTTTCTCCGGTGTGGGCCGCCACCACATCATCTGGACGGATATCGGCCACAGCGATCTCAACTTCCATGCCGTCGACCATTACATACGTGTTGGCCGGAGCCACTTCCAGAATATTTCGGATTGCCTGTCTGGAGCGTTGGGCCACATAATCTTCCGTCAATTCGGCAACATTGTAAATCCAAAGAATCTGTATGGCAGAAAAGGCCTCACCCATGGCAATGGTGAAAATGGAACCGGCTGTCAGAAAAGGCTTTACGGTCACCCGTTTTTTTTCCACCGTATCTTCAACAGCTTCTTTTAACAGTGGAATAGTCCCTGCAATGGCAGCTATACCCAAAAAACTCAAAGGGTTTTGCCCCAGGGTTAATTTAAAAATCCAACTGCGGATCAGCGCATGGGCCATAACTCCGGACAGGAGGATGACACTTCTTAGTTTTGCCTTAAAGGTTTGCTTGTTTTTACAATCGTATAATCCGCATTTATTTTCAAATCCAGGGATAATTTCTGGAGGATCAGGGTAGGTTTCGGGGTGGCTAAGCTGGCATACGATCAATGCAAGTATGGAGCGTGCGGAAATATCGTTAGTATTAAAATGAACAATTACAGACCCTGAAAATGCCATGCGGGATTCTGCTTTGATGATACCCTCAACATTATTAAGGTGGGATTGCATCCATCTGTTCTCTTGTTTCTTGTGCAGCATTCGAGGAATCCGAACACGAATTCGACCGGACATGGATTGTTTCACGACAATCCCATTTGCTTTTAAAAAAGCGGGGGTCAGCGCTTTGTAAATTTTAGCATAATATTCATTCATTTTTTTTTAAGCCTTTTGGTTTTTTCATGGTATTTTTTTCTGAATGAAGCATTGTCTAATATATTAATAATGCTAAGGGGAAATAGTTTTTTAACTTGGCGGCCGAATTTGCAGGTTGTTTTGCAAGTCCCTGGGATTTTGCCTTTAATTCACCTCTTTGTCCCGGGAAGTACCCATGGTTAATGGGGCTTACCTGGGTGGCGAAGGCGAGCTCTGCTTTTTATTTTTTTTGTCCGGGTGATACAGAAAATGATGCCACAAAGAGAGGCCAACGAACAACACCCCGGCTCCGGTGTGGATGTTTTTCATGATTTTGCTACCCTTTAATAACGGTGCGGTAACCACTGCCACTCCAAGGGAAGCGGTCATGGCTACCTTGGCAATCTCTTTTCTGACCTCAAGATCAATTTTTTCGTCTTGCATTTTTTCGCTTTCTTCTTTCAATGGTTTTTTTGGTGCCTTTACCGGTTTCAACTGCCAGCGCACAGGTTAAAGCTGTGGCTATGCTGCAAGCTATGGGGATAAAAAATGCCATGATTCCTCCGGAAATTATGGGGTGATCGTTTGTTGGGAAACCCCATGACTGATCCAAATATACAGGCTCTGGCATGGGTAGATACTAAGTTGTGACAGCATAATAATTTTTACCACAAATTTAATTCGGCCAGAATGTTAGAGATATCTAAAATGATTGTCAAGTACTAATTATTTTTTATTGACTTATTGGTTGACGGAACGTCTTTTAGACGCATTGATTTAGATTGTAATCACGTAGGCTTGATGGGCCTGTGAAAATTCGGTCCATGGTTTTTCCACCACATAAAATTCGGATTTAAAGAATGTTGCCACGAATATGTTGTGTTTCGAGATTGGGCATTTAGCTTTTTACGAGGGTGTTGAATTTAAGTTTTATTGTATTTTTATTTTTATAGATAAAAAAATGTTAGATAGTTAAAATTTTTGTTGAAATTGCTATTTAACTTGTGTAAGGTGACTCCAATTTTGAATATGGAATAGATCTGATATCAATTTTTTTGTTTTATTTGGAGGTAAATAATGCCGGGGTTTGGAAGAGGAAAGAGAATGAAAGGACGAGGCCATGGAAAGTGCTGTATGTTGAAGGAAATGCAGCCGGGAACTCGTGGAAAGATACATTGTCATCATGCCAAAGGTGCTGTCAGGCAACGACTCCTTGATCTTGGTTTTGTGCCTGAGGCGGAAGTGGATGTCATTCGTAGAGCCCCCCTGGGAGATCCCATTGAATGTCGCGTGGCCAATTATAAGGTTGCTTTGAGAAAATCGGAGGCCGATCTCATTGAAGTTGAATATACTTAGCCCGGCATCAGAGCCTGTTTTGGAAATCTAACAATAAAGTTCATGGGAAACACGATGTCAATATCACCTGAGTTTGAAAAAAATAAGATTCTCGTTGGCTTGGCAGGTCAGCAGAATTCCGGAAAATCAACCACCTTCAACATGTTGACCGGAGCCAATCAGCACATTGCCAACTATCCCGGTGTCACTGTCGATAAAAAAACCGGATTTTATCGATACAAAGATGTCAAAGTGGAAACGGTGGATTTGCCGGGAACATACAGCCTTACTTCCTTCTCCCTTGAGGAGCGGGTGGCAAGGGATTTTCTTATCACGGAAAAGCCCGATGTGATTGTTAATGTCGTGGACGCCTCATCTCTCAAAAGAAGCCTCTATTTTTCTTTCCAGGTGCTTGAAATGGGGTTTCCTGTGGTGATTGCCCTTAATATGATGGACGTGGCCGGCAGAAATGGTACGCAAATCAACCTTGAGGCATTGCGGAAAAATTTAAAAGTGCCCGTGGTTCCCACGGTGGGGCGAAAAAGTATTGGTAAAAAGGAATTGAGGGACGCCATACTTGATGTTTCCAATGATAAAAATCAGGGGAAAATTCAAGCCCCTTTGCAGATCAATTACGATGCCCTTGAAAAGCCAATTGAAGATCTTAGACAGGCATTGAGTCAGACACCCCTGAAAGATGTATATCCCTGCCGATGGTTGGCTGTCAAACTTGTGGAGGGGGATGCCGAGGCTTTGAAGATTGTCACCCGGGCATTGGGGGTGGCTTGTAATGAGCTGCAGACCGCCCGTCGAATCAAGGATGCCTTTGAGGAGCAGAACGATCTGGATGTGGCTGATTATATGATGGGGTGTCGTGATAAGCTTTCCACAAAAATTATCAATAAAACCGTCACTGAAACAAAAGATGGTATAGACAGAGTAACCGAGGCCATTGATTCGGTGGTTCTAAACCGATTTGCAGCCCCTTTTGTTCTGGTGGGCACCGTGTTTATGATCTACCAGCTTTCCATTGTAAAGGGGTATGAATTGACCCAATATTGGTGGCCAATTCTGGCAAAATTCAGGGCCTTGGTGGCAGGTGTCCTGCCCGATGCCGGTATGCTCCACGATCCCTATCTGCTATCCATGGGGCTATGGATGGTGGATTCAGCCAATGCCCTTCTCAATTACATTCCCATTTTTCTTATTCTTTTTGCCCTTATTGCCATCCTTGAAGACAGCGGATATATGGCCCGCATCGCTTTTATCCTGGATAAACTCTTTAATTTGTTCGGGCTTCATGGGCAGTCCACACTGCCATTTATCCTGGGCGGTGTTTTTGCCGGGGGGTGTGCCGTTCCCGGTGTCATGGCCACCAAGGGGATTCCGGACGAGCGTTCCCGGATGGCCACCATATTGACCGTGCCTTACATGAATTGTCTGGCTAAGGTGCCGTTTTATACTCTTTTAATTAATGTGTTTTTTGCACCCTATAAATCCTGGGCCATGCTTTTCCTCTCCACATTTACCATTTTTGTGGCACTTCTGGTGGCGCGATTTTTAACGGCAACTCTGTTGAAATCCATGGAGACGGCTCCCTTTGTTATGGAGCTTCCCAAGTACCACCCCCCCACCTTTTTTGGTGTGGGGCAACGGGCCGTTGAGCGGACATGGCAATATATTAAAAAAGTGGGTTCCATTGTTGTTGCCGTTTCCGTCTGTGTGTTCACACTCTTGCAATTTCCAGGACTCAGCCATGAAAAGTCGGAACAATTTCAGCATGAGATGGATCAGGCAGTGGCAACTTTTCATGAACAAAGCGCTTCAAGCAGTTATGCCCACCAATTCAAGGACAAGGCCGCACTTCTGTCCCTTATAAATGTGTACACTGATTACAAGACCGCCAAGTTGACCATCAAAACGGCTGAGGGCTCCAGGTCTCTGGATGCAAAATTTCAATCCAGGTACCCTGATTTGTTCAAGTTTTGTAAACCAAAGGGCGATAAAGCTGCCAAAAAAATTAACAAGAGCCTTCGTAAACTTGCCTCCAAACGAAAGGGCCTACGCAGGCAGATCAAGGAAGAGCAGATTGAAACCAGTTTTCTGGGGATGGTGGGGCGTTCCATGGAACCTTTGACCCAATGGGCAGGATTTGACTGGAAGGTGAATGTGGCGATTCTCTCATCCTTTGCCGCCAGGGAGTCCAGTGTTGCCACCATCGGCGTTTTGTATCAGCAGGGAGCAGATGAAAACAAAAGTCTTGAAGATCGTATGGCCGCAGAAACCGGCGGAAATGATTTTACCCCCCTCCATGCCTTGGCCATCATGGTCTTTTTTGCCATGTATCCGCCTTGCCTGGCCACCACCATCATGATCAAGGTGCAGACCGCTTCCTATAAATGGATGGTGTTTTCCATGGTGTTCCCAACACTTCTGGGTTTTATTGTTGCTTCGGGAATCTTCACCGGTGGGAGAGTCATGGGACTCAGCGGTATCCAGATGATGGGTGTTTTTTACGGATTTACGGTGCTGCTCACCATTGCAACAGGCCTGTTTAAACCCTGGGGGAAGAAAGCGACACCCATTGCCATAAAACCCGGGGTATCCATACAATGATTTTTTAAATTTATAATCAGTACATAAAGGCGTAGCCGATTTTCGGATTTCGTTGAAATAAAGCTACGCCTTTTATTGGGACAATAAGTTAGATAGCTCTATTTGCATTAACAGCTCCTAATATGCTTGTGCTGAAATAATGTGGACAATAAATCGGACGGAAAGTATGTGTGTTCGCCCGAATTCATCAATAATACAAACCATTTAAGCTAAAAAGGAAACTGATTATGATTCGATTTAAGACAAAACCCATTGCTGTCGCATTACTGGGATTCTCCCTTTGTTTTTCAAGTGCTGTTTGTGCTCATACCCCTCTTTGTTCCTGCTATGACAATGGAGACAACACCATTACCTGTGAAGGTGGCTTTTCCGATGGTTCATCCGCCTCCGGCGTGGTGATGCGGGTGGAGGACAAAAGTGGAAAACAGCTGCTCCAGGGAAAAATGGATGAGGACAGCGAATTTACATTTGAGAAACCCTTAGTTCCCTACAGAGTAATTTTTGATGGTGGTGAGGGCCATAATGTGGAAAATGACGGGGATCAAATCGTGGAATAAAGATGTCTGTCGATTTTTTGCAGGTGTGCTACCCGGGCTTTTTAAAGTCCGAATGGATAAGAAGAGCCTGAGGATAAATTTCAGGTTGTTCAAGCATTGTTGTGGGTATGCCGGAGTTAAAATCAGGCTTGCCCGAGCTAATTAATTAAATTTATTAAGGAGTTTGTTCGATGAGGAAAAAAATTGTACTGTTTGCCGGGATGATGCTTCTTGCAATGTCCCTTCCGGCCATGGCCCATTTCCAGATGATCTATACCCCTGAAGCTGCCTTGAACAAAGGCGGAAAAATTCCCCTTACCCTGGTATTTACCCATCCCTTTGAGGCAGGCCACACAATGGATATGGGAAAACCGGAACAATTTTTCGTGGTACGATCCAGGGGGGAAAACGCCCCCAAGAAGACCGATCTTCTTTCCAGTCTCAAACCCATTACCTGGACCAGCCTGACCAACTCAGGCGCTGCCTGGGAAACCAGTTATACGGCCCGGGGCGGGGACCACACCTTTTGTCTTATTCCCGATCCTTATTGGGAAGAGGGTGACGGCTTTTTTATCAAACAAAACACCAAGGTGATCATCAATGTGGGCGGAGAGCCCGGTGCATGGATGGAGCCTGTTGGGCTTCCCACGGAAATCGTGCCCCTTTGTAAACCCTATGACCGCTGGACCGGCAACGTCTTCCAGGGCCAGGTGCTGTTTAATGGCAAGCCCGTGCCCGGTGCTGAAGTTGAAATTGAATACATGAACCATAAACTGTTGTTGGATCAAAAGGCCTTTGCCAAAAAAGCCGCAGCCAAAGCGCCCCAGGATTCCTTTGTTCTGCAGACTATTTTTGCCGATGTCAACGGCGTTTTCACCTTTGGTATCCCCAAGGAAGGATGGTGGGGATTTGCAGCTCTGGATCTTGATCCGGATTACACCCATAAAGGCAAAAAGTGCTCCCGGGACGCTGTTATGTGGATCAAAGCTGTGGATATGAAGTAATCATAGAAGGAATAAGGAAAAAGATGAAAGGTAACAAGATGAATCAGATGAAGGTCAGGTTGCTCCAGGTAGCATGTTGTGGTTTAACTCTTTTTTACTTTGCCTCCATGGGCTGGGCTGAAGGGTTGTCCAATTTTGCGCTTGAAGAGCGCATTACCCAGCTTGAAGAAAAATTGAAAGATGGTGGCGGGGGCTTGCCCGGCTGGCTGGATCGTATCAGTATTAGCGGTGTCATTGAAGTGGAAGCCGGATTTGAAAGTCTTGACTTTAATGATCCCGCTGTTGAAGATGAAGACTCCAGCGATTTTTCCCTTGCCACTGTGGAATTGGGTATTGATGGGGAAATTTCCGAGCATGTAAGCGGTTCCTTGCTGCTTCTCTATGAAGACGGTGAAGATATTGTATTTGACGAAGCATTTATCACATTGTCAGGTGGAGAAAATTTGCCGATATACCTTAAGGTCGGTGAGTTGTATGTGCCTTTTGGCTTCTTTGAGAGCAATATGATTTCCGATCCCCTGACTCTGGAAATTGGAGAGACCCGTGAGACCGCGCTGGAAGTGGGATATGAAATGGCCGGATTTTATTGTGCGGGTTATCTTTTTAACGGGGATGTGGATGAAGCCGGTGAAGATAACGAGGTTGATAATTTTGGTTTGAATGCCGGTTACACCATGGAAACCGATGCCGTTAACTTGGATGTGGGTATCGGCTACATCAACAATCTGTTTGATTCCGACGGAATGAATGATATTTTGGATGGTTCAGGAGCAGATCTGGATGCGTATGTGGGTGGTATTGCACTCCATGGCGTTCTCAATCTTGGCCCCCTGACTTTGATCGGCGAGTACGTAAGTGCAACGGATGATCCTGAATGGAGCTATGCCGATGGTACCACAGGAAAAGGAGATAAACCGTCTGCATGGAATGCAGAAGTGGATTACACCTTTGAGATGGCTGGAAAAGAAACCGTTGTGGGTTTTGCCTGTCAGGGAACGGACAATTTGGAAGACGAGCTTCCGGAGACCCGCGTGGTAGGAGCCGTTGCCGTGGGTATACTGGCGAATACCACCCTTGCTCTTGAGTATCTCCATGATGAATTCGAGTCCGATGATGAGGCAGATGTTATCACTGCCCAGCTGGCAATTGAATTTTAATACCCGAAACAACAACACTGACATTTTTAGCTGATGTTATCCTGAATTATTCTCCCCTTTCTGGCCCATTAATCAGGGAGGGGAGTTTTTCAGTGTACCGGGAGAAAATCCGTTTTTATTAGCGGATTTTTTTGGAGCAATCGAGTTAGATGTTTCAAACAATAATAGAGATTGTTAGGTGGTGAATAGGGTGAGCATTACTGCATGGGAGAATGGGAGTAGAGTACGTTCTCTGTCCACAATAAGGTTTTAAAAAAATTGTGAAATTGTGGTGCTTGTTTTTTATCAAATAATATTTTTAATGAGAAAAAATACCATGTCCATTGTCAAACGGCCCGAGTCCGGTTTGTTTAAATTTTTATTCAGGGATTCACTGAAAAAGGAGAATATCATGCAAGGCCACTTTCAGATGAGTATCAAAAAAAGTAATGGGAACATCCATGTGAGACCCCAAGGCAGTTTTAATGGAAATTCGGCGTGGGAATTGCTCAATGTGCTCCATAATACCTATAAAGGGGAGGGGAGAATATTTATTGATACCAGATATTTGCAGAGAGTCCTTTCATTTGGTTGCGACATTTTTAAAAATCATTTGAACAAAAGGCTTATCCCCCCTGAAGTCCTTTATTTTAAAGGCGAGAAAGGTTTTTCAATGGCTCCAACGGGGAGTAAAGTGATCAAAATACCTGAAAAATCAGCTCATAAGTGTAAGTGTAAGGGTAATTGTGCTAATTGTAAATGCAAGGTCAGAAAGAAAAAAAGGATGGGTAAAAGTGCTGTTCCACTGGAAAAAATAGCGGTTTAATTTGATTTTCCGGAGCAGGAGGATTTCTGCCTTTTTTTTATATGAAATACGTAAGTTCTCAATCAGTCCGGGCATTCAGTGCATCCTTTGGTCGTGGCCATGGTTTTGGTATTTGCTAAAATTGGGATTTGGGGTGCGCTCGGTTTTTGTGTTTTGACAGATTTGGGGGCGGCTTTGTTTATGAAGGATATAAGTCTTAAGGCAGGAATAAAAACTCTTGTCATAGCTATATTTGTTATTATTGGAGTTAAGGCATCACCTTATATCACAAATTTATTCATAAAATGAAAAGTTTCTATGGGGATAGGACTCCCCATCCCTTAGGAGCTCTCCCACACAGCCCGGTATACGGATCGTGTATCAAGACAGTTCGAGCACCGTTTCCGGTCAGACAGGCTCTTGAACAAGCCTGTATTTTTTTCAAATATAACTGATATTTACGGATTCTATTTTGAATAAATATATGGTCGGGTACTTAACAATTTACACCTGAAAACAGAGGATTAAACCATGAAGAAATTACCTGAAATGAATTTATCGCTTCATTCCCTTTTTGACATTGTCAATGGCCGCATCGGAACACAATTGCTTCTCACCGCCATTGAAGTAAAAGTCTTTGATTCCCTGTCAACACCGGAATCAAGCGATGCGGTGGCTTTACAGGCAGGTACTGATCCCAATTTTACAAGGATATTGCTGGACGGTCTGACAGCCATGCACTTGCTGGAGAAAAAAAAAGATACCTATTGCAGCCTGCCGGATATCAACGATGCGCTGCACAGCAACAGCCCGGCCTATGTGGGGGAAATGTTTATCAACATGAACCAGACGGCCACGGAGGTCATGGAGAATCTTACCAAAATGTTACGGTCCGGACCTCAGGACGTTCCGGCCAACTTAGGGGATGAATCCATATGGGAGGAATATGCCCGTTCCATGGCCAACTATCAGCGCTGTGGTGCTGCCCAGCAAATGGCCGCAACAGTGTCACAAATCAATGGATTTGAAAATTTTCAAAAAATGCTGGATCTTGGCGGCGGTCCGGGATTGTACTGTATTGCCATGGTGGGGGAGCACCCAACCATGCACGGCGTTATTTTTGAGCAGCCGGCAGTGGTCAAAGTGGCCCGGGAATTCATTGACGAATATGAAATGGCGGACAGGGTGACCACCATGGCCGGTGATTATATCAATGATTCCATTGGTGAAGGTTATGATCTGATCTGGGCCAGCGCAACCCTTAATTTTGTCCGCTCCGGCTTAACGGATATGATCAAAAAAATTCATCATGCCCTGAATCCCGGCGGTGTTTTTGTCAGCCTGGCGGACGGGGCCACCCATGGGCGGACCCGTCCTGAAAATTATATACTGGGCAGCATGCCGTGGATGTTCATGGGGCAGGATATCATGTTGGACAGCGGTGAGGTCGCCGGTGCAATGAGAAGCGTCGGATTTGCTGATGTGGAAAGCACAGTTGTGGAAACTGCCATGATGCCCATGGAGCTGGATATAGCAAGGAAATAAAAATTTTGCGTTGATAATGTTTTTGCCAATTTTGTTTTAGACCAGATTGTTGCTCTGGTATTCGGATATGTAGGAAAATTCTGACACTGAAATAAATGATAAAATAAAGACGGCTCTTGCGGAATCACTGGAAAAGAGTTTTTTTAGAGCTCAGAAACAGCGATATCGTAAAACTATTTTGTTCCAAATAGGATAAAGGCTGTTTGTGTTATCTAATAATATTGTTGGTTTATAATATCATTTGAAGTATGAAAAAATGACGTAGCTATTGTAAAATGACAATTGGTCAATGCCTGTTTAAGAAAAAATTAGAATCTCTCGATGTTCAAGTTTTTTTATGTTGACAAAATAAAGTTGCGGTAAGCCTCGTAAAACCGGTCAACAAAAATTTGAGCATCGAGTTTCTGAAATCCAAGGAATCACACATGAAAAAAAAACAACCTTACTGGGAAATGCGTGAACTTGTGGTCATAGGTGTCTTTGCTGCTGTAACCAAAGTTTCCAGCATCCTTGTGGCCCTGGTTGGCGGGGGTATGAATCCCCTGAGTTTGATTTTGAAAAATCTTCTTTTTACAACCCTGACCATTGTTCTTTTGTACAAGGTAAGAAAAATTGGTGCATTGACCCTTTTCCTTTTTGTCAATGTTATTGTATCCATGCTCCTCATGGGGGGAGGGCTCTTTCTTATTCCACCTATGATCGTTGCCGGACTTGCAGCTGAAGGATTGATCCTGGCCCTGGGCGGATATCAAAAAAGCATTAATCTCATGATCGGGGTGGGGTTTTATGATCTGCTGTTCAAGGCCGGTTCCGTAGGTGTTTCCTGGTTGTATATGCGGGAACAGCAGGAAATGGTCATCATGTCTGCAATTATCGTGGGTATTGGATATATCGGTGCCCTTATGGGCCTGCTCACCGGTGCTCTTTTTGTAAAGGAGTTGCGCCATGCATGTATTATCCGAAGCTGAGCCAGCGGCTGGAGGCTCCGGCTTTGTGTCCGGCTTGGATGTTCGGACCAAAATTTTGCTATGCCTGTCCATGTCTGTTGCCGTAATTTTTTTGAAATCCTGTGGATCTTTGGGTTTTCTCGCCTTGGCAACTCTGGTTTATGTACTTGATCTTGGCAGGTACAAGGTGGTGGGCCTGTGCTATGTCGCCATTTGTCTTATGTGGCTGTTATCCATAGCCTTTATGCGCCTTATATGCACCATGATTCCCATGGTTCCGGTGACGGATCCTGTCACAATGTTGATTCCCTTTTTACGCACCATGGTGATGCTTAATACTGTCCTTGCCCTGGCTTTGTCTTCCCGGATACAAACGCTTTTAACCTCGCTAAAAAGTTTCAAACTGCCCATCTGGCTTTATATCCCTTCGGCGGTGATGATTCGGTTCATTCCATCGTTTATCAAGGATATTCGGCAGATCCACGAAACCATGCGTATCCGGGGATACAGCCTTAATCCGATTTTTATTTTCCGGCATCCAAGGCTTTCGGTTCGACTCCTGGCAGCTCCCATTATGTTTCGGGCACTGCGTTCCGCCGATGATTTAGGCGTAGCCGCCGAACTCAAGGGCGTGGGATATGGTTACTTTACAGAAAATAACAAAATCAAAAGCTATACTCCCCTAATTTTTCAATTTAACGACGCTGTTACCCTGGGTATCACCTTGCTCTTGCTCATTGCAGCAGGGGTCATTCAAGCGGTGTGGGGAACGGATACAACAGGAATGCTCCCATGATTGAATTAAATAAAGTCACCTACACCTACCCCTTTCAAAAGCAACCCGCTGTCCAGAATATATCGTTTTCCGTCAATCCCGGGGAGGCGGTACTGGTCACCGGCGCCAGCGGTTGCGGCAAATCCACCTTGGTACGACTGGTCAATGGGCTTTGCCCCCATTTTTTCTTAGGGGAAATTGAGGGAAATATACGTCGGAATGGAGTCGCCTGCCAGGGCCAGACTCTTAAGGAAATTTCAACCGTGGTGGGCACGGTTTTTCAAGACCCGGAACTCCAGTTTTTTGCCATGAACGTGGATGATGAAATCGCCTTTGCCCATGAATGGTTGGGTAAATCCGCTGAACAAATTCGAAGCATTGTGGACAAAACGGCCCGGCGCCTTGGCATAACCGAGATCCTGTCCGCCTCCATCCATGAGCTGTCCGAAGGACAAAAGCAAAAGGTGGCCATCGGGAGCGTGCTCTCCCTGGCACCCGCCATCCTGGTGTTGGACGAACCCTCAGCCAACCTGGACCCGGAAAGTACTCGGGATCTGGCCCGGCTTATCAGTGGACTGAAAGCCAGGGGTATTGCAGTTCTTGTGGCAGACCATCGTCTTTACTGGCTTGAGGATGTTGTTGATCGGGTGCTGGTGATGCATGAAGGCACCATCGCCGTCCAGGGGGATTTTTCCATTCTGGAAGAACCGGGATTTAAGGAAACATACGGATTGCGCAGTCACCGCGTTGAAGATGTACGCCAAACACTGCCTTTACTTCCCGATTCCGGCCATATCCATGTGGAAAATTTAACCTTTGCCCATAAGAATGGTCCCCTGCTCTATGAAAATGTAAGTTTCTTTCTGGGTAAAGGGGTTACGGGTATTATCGGGGACAACGGTACGGGAAAAACCACGTTGGCCCGTCTCTTAACCGGCCTGAACAGGATGAAGCAAGGAAAAATATTCATAAACGGTAAGCATATCCCATGCAAACAGGTTTTGAAACGATCCTCCCTTATTCTCCAGAACACCGATCACCAGCTTCACATGAATTCCGTGGTCCAGGAGATCGCAATGGCATCCGGCATACTCAATCCCGGGAATGCCAAAAAAGAAGGATTGATGGCAATTTTGCAGCGGTTTGGTCTCAAGCACCTGGCAGAGCGGCATCCCCAGTCCCTGTCCGGCGGAGAAAAACAGCGACTGGTCATTGCCTGCGGCCTGGCTGCAAACCCGGATATTTTTATCCTTGATGAACCGACATCAGGACTTGACGGCAGGAATATGAAGCGCATCGCCGATATGATTCAAAATGCTGCAGATGACGGCATCAGTGTGATTCTCATCACCCATGACCTTGAATTATTGTCAAAGGTCTGCGATGCAGCCCTGAGATTGCCCATTACAACCAGACCTGCCCCATGACTTTGGCTTCATTTTTTACTACTCGCTCGTGAATCCTAAGTTCTTCTGGAAGACATGAACGCACCTCTCCCCCAATTTTATGGCCAGAAAATTCGATTCATTACTCCTTTGTCACGTCTCAATGACGGTACTTATCGGTTTTGGTTTCGACTCTGACCATTGACATGCTGGTTCAAGTATTTTTTTCGTAAAAATCCCCCTGTGTCAGGGTAGATTTTAAATAATAATAGGCACTCTTAAATAATTGGTAGGATGAACGCCACCGCATGGGAGTAGAGCATGTGCTCCGGATCCTTGAGCAGGATGACTTCTTTCTGAGCCTGGCAAAGGAATTTGCCAGGCTGGTGGTTTTGAGCGTCGAGTGATGTTTTTAACATTCTAAATGTATTATTTGTTTGTTTGAGCTGATGGATCCAAAAATCACAAAGTCCCCTTGACTCATAAGGGTAATATCTTTATACTCCGTTGCCTAAAGTTCTTATCAGATCAGATAGCGTCAGGCTTGGCAATTGGGGCAATTAGCCATTTATGCATATGCATTATTTGGGTTTTTTCCCAAAAAAACAAATTGTCAAGAAGATGTTGTGAGCAAGCCCAGATGATGTGTTTTAGACTTGCTTGTCCAAATTTAATATGATGAATGCATGCAATGCATTTAAAAAAGGAGTAATGTAAGATAATGAGCAATGTATTGAAGTCCTTTGGTATGATGATTTTTGTGATGGTTGTTTCGTTGGCGTTTTCAGGCAATGCCATGGCTGCGCAGACGTGGAAATTGGCGCATGTTTGTGTCGCTGAACCCGACAATCCATATCATGCAACATCACTTAAATTTAAAGAGCTTGTTGAAAAAGGAACAGAAGGTCGGCTCAAAATTCAAATTTTCCCCCAGCGTCAACTGGGAAACGACCGGGAAGTTCTTGAGGGTATCCAGAGTGGCCTGATTGATGCATCTGCTGCAACTCTTGGGCCGGTATCTGCTTTTGAGCCAACAGGCGACCTGCTGGAACTCCCCTTCCTTTTCAGTAATACAAAACACTTGGATGCCACTCTTGACGGCCCCATTGGAAGGGGTATTCTCGACAAACTGGACAGCGCCGGTTTTAAAGGGCTGGCCTTTTTTGACGACGGTATTAATAATACCACCAATTCCAAACATCCGATCAAGACTGTAGACGATTATAAAGGCCTTCAGATGCGATGCATTGAAGCCCCGGTTCGGATCGCTACCACAAAGGCACTGGGTGCCAACCCTATTCCTATTGCTTACAGCGAACTTTATACAGCACTACAGACCGGCGTGGTTGACGGACAGTCCAACCCGAACTGGGTGATCACCGCACGAAGCCTTTGGGAAGTCCAGAAATATGTCAGTATCACCCAGCACATCTGGGGGGGGGCTGTGTTGCTTGTCAACCTTAAAAAATTTCATAAATTGTCAGAAGAAGATCAGAGGGTTGTTATGGATGCTGGCTTGATAGCCTGTCAGTATGGCCGCAATTTAGGCCGTAATTCGGAAGAAAAACACCTCCAGACTGCCATTGATCATGAAATGATCGTGGAGAGAAACCCAGACCTGACTTCCATGCGAAAAGCCACCGAGTCTGTTTATGCCGATATTTATGCCAAACATCCCCATTGGAAACCTATTATTGAACAGATAAAAACGCTTGGCGAAAAGTTTTAATATTGTTAAGGACCGCATCTTTTATAGCTTGAACGAAATAGCTTGCCTTTTGGCTCATCTATTGCGCTGCATCAAAGGCCAAATAGGCTTGCTATTAAACCTTTAATGCGCCTTGTGGATGAACCAAAATTCTGAGCTATTTCTGTTCAAGTTACTTCATCTGCGGTTCTAAGTCAACTTTCGGATTTAATTGTTGGTGAACGGGTTCAATATTTTTGTCAAAAACGTCAACAAGGTAAGTCTGACCCCAGCCCAGGCTGGCCGATGCTGTGACCAACCCCAAAAATTGCTTGTTTTATATTAGTGAAAAAGCCTGACTTCTCCTGAACAAACGGTTGCCGAATACCGATTAAATTGAAAGCGTTTACCCATCTTCATTGTAATAAGGATTCACAATGCATAGTAATGAAACAAACCCCTTGACTGTTTTTGAAAGCTGGGCTGCCAGAATCTGGACGTTGATAGGCTACTGGGATCGCCTCCTCCGTTGGATGCTTGCCTTGGGCACGGCTTTAATTATGTTTGCTGTTATATTCCATGTGGTGGGACGATATGTTTTTGGCACAACCTACATGGGCACCATGGAATTGGTTCGATACACCATGATCTGGGTTTCCCTGCTTGGGGCGGCCGTCGCTTTTGGAACAAACGGGCACATTTCGGTCAATATTATTCAAGATCGTCTCTCAAAGCGCAGTGCTCTTTTGCTTCACATTGCAGGCAATATGCTCCTGCTGCTCTTTCTCATTGTCATGATTATGGGTGGTTTTGAGATTGCGATACGCAATTTTAAGCAAATTTCTCTGGGGTTACAGATTCCCATGTTCTATCCGTACCTGGCCATACCTGTTGGGGGTATTTCAATGCTATTATATATTTTAGTGAGAATCATAGACAGCCTGACTCAACTATTGGCATTAGGACGGTAAAATGGTCTACATATTATTTCTACTTTTCATATTTTTTTCTATTTGCGGGATACCCATTGCTTTTTCACTGGGTGTCGCCTCTCTGGGTTATGTGTTTTACAACGACATATCATTTGTTCTTGTGGCCCAAAAAATGTTTACCGGTATAGACTCATTTTTGCTGACAGCTATTCCGCTGTTTATTCTTGCTGGGAACTTGATGAATGCCGCAGGGCTGACAGAGGAATTAATCGAATTCAGTAAGATTTTCGTTGGACGTATTCGCGGCGGGCTGGCATATGTTAATGTCCTCATATCAATGATTTTTGCAGGTATGACAGGTGCCGGTGTTTCGGACACGGCAGCGGTGGGCTCCATTATGATACCGGGCATGGTAAAGGACAAATACCGTAAGGATTTTTCCACGGCAGTTACAGCCATTTCATCGACAATAGGACCCGTTATTCCCCCGAGTATTCCTTTTATTGTGTACGGTTCAATCACAGGAATTTCAATTGGTGCACTGTTTTTAGCGGGTATTGTTCCAGGAGTGCTGCTTGGACTTTCAATGATGGCGGTTATTTTTATAACATCGTGTCGGGAAGATTTGCCCAGACTGGAGGAAAAATATTCCTTACAGAAAAAAATTCAAATCAGCAAAGATGCCTTACTGGGGCTGATTATGCCCGTGGTCATTCTTGGGGGGATCATCGGTGGCATAGCTACTCCCACTGAAGTCGCCGCAATTGCCGCCTTCTATGCATTAATTGTGGGGGTGGTCATTCGCAGAACTGTTACGCTTAAAATTTTGGTTGACGTCCTTGTCGAGACAGGTATTACCACCGGGTCTGTCATGATTTTGATGGGCACGGCAGCCATATTTTCCTTTATTTTAACCACCGAACTTTTTCCGCAGATGCTTGCAGAAAGCGTGCTTTCATTAACCCAGAACAAAATCTACATTCTTATATTGGTCAACATTGTTCTTCTGGTTTTTGGCATGTTTCTGGATGTTGTGCCAGCCCTGTTGGTTTTGACGCCGGTGTTTCTTCCTTTGGTCAAAACGGTGGGCGTCGATCCTTTGCACTACGGTGTTATCTGTGTTCTGAACCTGGTCATCGGCCTGGCCACACCGCCGGTGGGAATGTGCTTGTTTGTGGGTGCCAATATCGCCAAAATGTCCATTGAGAAAGTTTCACGTGCTCTGATTCCCTTCCTGATTGCTGTAGTCATGGTGCTTATTGTTGTGACATACTGGGAAGGGGTCATTTTGTGGATACCCCGAATGTTTGGGTTACACCAGTAATCCACCCCTCTATGGCTGGTTCATTCCTGGAGCTGGCCACAACCCACCTTTTGATTTCAGATTTGTTAAAGCCGCCACTGCCTTAAATATTCGGCGATCTTCCGATGGCATCCTTTTTTTTGATACCTAAAAGTTACATTCATGGTTTTGCATTTTGAATTATCGAATAATTCTATAAAAGACTTGTGAAACTTTGTTTCCATTGTCCAGTCTCCATGATTATGAAGATTTTAAATGAAAAAGCCATGAACCCTTCGGTAACCTTATTTGACCGGATCTGATGCATTACCAAGCATTTGCAGTAGTCCACTACAGCAGCATACCTATGCCTTGCATACCCAGTCAAATAAGGTTTAGGTGATAGTCTATTTCAAAGAACAATCTGCTGACCAGTGTAAATTTTTTTCTATCAAAAAAACTGGACTTGACCCTGAAAATACAATATCCTTTGCGATATGTATGAGGAAATACGCTTTAAGCAATAGACTTGCAGGATTGAGTTTGGCTTATGTACATTGCAATTTTCAAATGTCTACTTTCTATTTTTATTAAAATTCGAAAGGTTACGTTCATTTAGGGTAACGTCTCAATACCCTCGGGCTGATAAAGCCTGACTACCCTTTAAAAACCAGGTGCTATTCAAAAGAAATCACTGAATGCTCGGACTTATTGAGAACTTATCATTTGGGCGCAAACTTGTGAACGCCACATATAATCCACATGGCAGAATCCGTTTTCGCAATGAAAATTGAAACTCTCTTCGCCTTTAGTTGGGTTTTAAACAGGGACATTTTAAAGAGGACACTCACGGACAATCCGGGCTTGGTTACAACATGGGCCACCCATCACAATTGGCGGGCCATGTTGTGACCAAGCCCAAAAAACGACGGTTCCTAAATGAAATGGAGGTATCATGTCAGATATTGTCGCTTCTTCACGACTGCGGTTTTTTTTGATTCTCTTTGTGTCACTGTCCCTGGTGTCTTCCGTTCTGGGATGGGGTATCGCCCTTCAGCAGAAAAAAATATTTACGGCGACAATTATGCTTGGGGAAGCCGATTCCATCGGTTTTCAGCAGCAGCTTTTCCTTACCACAATGGGCAGTTATTTGTCAGATGCCATGATACTTTCCGATATTATTCGTAACGAATATGATCATATGTCCACCATTGAGGGCGCGGGAAAAACTGTATCTGACTATTTTACCATTTTTGCCCGGAACAGACCCTATTATGATCAGATCCGTTTAATTGATTCCGCTGGCATGGAGAAAATTCGGGTCAACTGGAATAAAATCGATAAGGCTGTGGTGGTTCCCCCCTCTCAACTGCAGAACAAAAAAGATCGGACTTATTTTAAAAAAGGAATGGCCTTCAATTCCAGCATTTATGTCTCCAAACTTGATCTCAACGTAGAAAATGGTATGATTGAAATTCCCCATAAACCCATGATACGAATTTCCCATGCCTTAAAGGACCGTCAAGATAAGGTTATGGGCCTGCTCGTACTGAATCTCCTGGCAAAGAGTCTGTTGGAACAAATAAATCGTCAAGGAACAGGTATGGTGGGAACCCTCTATTTCATCAATGATAAAGGACAATGGATCACCGGTCCGTCGCCTGAAGATGCCTGGCGATTCATGTTTCCAGAAAAAAATCAGACATCCCTGGTGGATCAGTTTCCCGATGCCTGGCAACAGATTAAATCCCAAAAAAAAGGGCAGTTCTTATCTTCTTCCGGCCTGTTTTCATTTGTAACCATTGATCCTGTCGATATTCATTCCGTAAAAAATACCCAGTTCATCGCTGTTAAGGCGGCGGAAAGTTGGACTATAGTCAGCCGGGTGCCCCCAAAGGATCTTCTACCGGTCTGGTGGCATACGGCGCAATCTTTTCTGTTTTTTGGACAGGTGCTGATTGTCATTCTTGCCTGGTACTTCAGCGGTATTCAGTTGCGGCGTTCCAGGGCAATGGCTGCATTAAAGGAAAATGAAAAAAAGCTTTCCGCCATCACCGATACGGTTCAAGATGCCATTGTCCTGGTGGATTCAAAGGGGATAGTCCTATTCTGGAACCTGGGTGCAGAAAATATATTCGGGTTTTCCCAAGAAGAGATCATCGGACAGGATATCCATCAGTTTGTTACCCCCCTCCATCTCAGGTCCCATGCTGCCAAGGGGTTGGAGGCGTTTTCCATAAACGGAAAGGGCCCGTTCATCGGAAATGTTCGTGAGGTTGAGGCCTTTAGAAAAGATGGGTCAACCTTCCCTGCAGAGCTGAACTTGAGCGCTATTCTATTGGAGGGACAATGGTGTTCAGTGGGCGTTGTTCGGGATATTACCCTGAGATTGAAAGACCGACAGGCATTGATGGAAAATGAAGCAAAATTCCGGGCCATATTTAATCAGATGTTTCAGTTTATCGGGTTGATGACCCCGGACGGTACCCTGATAGAAGTCAATAAAAGCGCCCTTGACTTTGGAGGGGCCGTTGCAGCTCAGGTTCAGGGCGTTAAATTTTGGGATACCATTTGGTGGACGTTGTCCCAAGAGATCGTTGACCGGCTCAAAGTGTCGATAACCCGTGCTGCCCAAGGAGAGTTCATCCGATACGAAGTGGACGTGGTGGGAGGGGAAGGTCAGGTGATCACCATTGATTTCTCCATTACACCGGTGATGGATGACGGCGGTAATGTCGTTCTGCTGATTCCCGAAGGGCGGGATATCTCCGAAAGGATTGCCTTTGAAAAAGCCCTGGCCACCCGGGAAGCTCAACTCAAAATGTTTATACGCCGTACCCCGGCGGCGATTGCCATGTTTGACAAAGAGGTCCGATATCTCATGGCCAGTGATAGATGGTACAAAGATTATGGTCTGGATGGAAAAGATATTATCGGACGTTCACACTATGAGATATTTCCTGAAATCGAGGGAATGGAGGAGTGGAAAGCGATTCACCGCAAATGTCTGGCAGGTGCCGTGATCAAACGGGAGGAGGATGCCTTTGAGCGCGCGGATGGGCATACAGACTGGTTGAAATGGGAGGTCCGGCCCTGGCGGGACAGTGATGATCGCATCGGGGGAATCATCATGTTCACCGAGGTGATTACCCAGAGGAAAGCGGCTGAAGCCCAAGTAAAAGAGCTGAATGAACAGTTGGAAGCACGGGTATCCCAGCGGACCCGGGAGCTGGAAACAGCGGTGGAAACCATTGCCCAGCGGGAACGGGTGAGCAAATTGCTCCAGGATGTGGCCAGTATTTCCAACACCGCCCTTTCCGTGGAAGAAGCCTTGGAAACCACTCTGACACTCATTGCTGAGTACATCGACTGGCCGGTGGGGCATGTGTACATGCCTGATGACCAAGAAACGCTAACCCTTGTCCCAAGCCCCCTGTGGCATCTGAGGGATTCGGAGAAATACCTTGGATTTATTGATGCGACCATGAAAGCAACCTTTCAGGACGGTGAGGGGTTGCCGGGTAAAGTTTATTCATCCCGCAAAGTCCATTGGGTTGAAGATGTAAAACAGGATGATAATTTCTCCCGGGCGCACCATCTCAAAAAATTCTTTGTCCGGAGTGCCTTTGGCTTTCCCGTGATTACCCAGCAGGGGGTCGTGGCTGTGCTTGAATTTTTTACCACTGAAATTTACCCACGAAATAACCTCATCATAACCATGGCCGAGGAGGTGGGAAGACAGCTTGGATACGTGATCGAGCGGAAACGGGTGAAAGCCGAAGTGACAAGACTTGCCATGGTGGCCCAAAGAACCTCCAACGGCGTCGTCATTACCGATAAAAAAGGGTGTGTGGAGTGGGTCAATGAAGGATTTGTCCGAATTTCAGGCTACACCTTGGCAGAGATGGTGGGCAGAAAACCCGGGCACATTCTCCAGGGACCGGATACAGAGCCCCAGACGATAAGGCGCATTCGTGAGGCACTTTCCAAAGAAACAGGCATAATGGCAGAACTGATCAATTACACTAAATCCGGAAAACCCTTCTGGATAGAGATCGACATCCAACCGGTTTTTGATGATGCCGGGAAACTGGTTAATTTCATTGCCATTGAAAATGATATTTCAAACCGGAAAGCCACCAATAGTAAGTTGGAACAGTTCAAGGCGACGCTGGATCAGACACATGATGCGGTTTTTATTTTTGACGCACAGACCCTTAAATTCACTTATGTTAACAATGGCGCAATGAATCAGATCGGATACTCCCGCCAGGAAATGCTGTCCATGAGCCCGGTGGATATCAAGCCTGATTTTACAGAGAGCCAGTTCAGAAAACGCATTGAGCCCCTGAGAAAAAAAGAGACACCCAGCCTCTCCTTTGAGACGTTTCACCAGCATAAAAACGGAAGACGGATTCCGGTGGACATCCTGTTACAACTTGTGGACCGGCCGGGTGAAACCGTCAGCTTTGTGGCTATTGTGAGAGATGTTACCGAACAGAAACGTATTCTCAAGGATCTGGAGCAATCCCGGGACGCGGCACAACAGGCTACCAGAGCAAAGTCTGATTTTCTGGCCAACATGAGCCATGAGATCAGAACCCCCATGAACGCCATTCTTGGCATGGCCCATCTGCTTAGCAACACAGATCCCTCACCGCGTCAGGAGAATTTTATCAACAAAATTCAGGCTGCCGGCAAAGGTCTTCTGGGTATCATCAACGATATACTGGATTTTTCAAAAATTGAGGCCGGTCAGTTGGTAATAGAAAAGATCCCTTTTGATTTGGACAGTGTTCTGAGCGGCATTTCCGATATGGTTGCAGTTAAGGCCCAGGAAAAAGGGTTGGAACTGTTGTTCAATGCCCAGGAAAACGTTCCCCTGAGTCTGGTGGGGGATCCCCTGCGCATTGGGCAGGTGTTGACCAACCTTGCCAACAATGCTGTAAAGTTTACCTCTGAGGGGGAGGTGGTAATTTCTGTCTCGGCAGGGGATATTATCAATGATGAAGTTCCCCTTCATTTTGTGGTTCGGGACTCGGGCATTGGCATGTCACCTGCCCAGTTACAAACATTGTTTCAACCCTTTTCCCAGGCAGATGCCAGCACCACTCGAAAATATGGCGGTACCGGCCTTGGGCTTGCCATCTGCCGACAACTGATCCTGCTGATGGACGGGGAGATCTGGGCAGAAAGTGAAAAAGGCAAAGGCAGCGCCTTTCATTTTAATGTAAAACTGGGTTGTTTACCGGATTTGGAAAAACAAACGTTTATTCCCAGTACCGATTTGAGGGGAATGAAGGTATTGGTCCTGGATGATAATCCCACATTTCAGGAGATCACCAAGCAGATGCTGGAAAGCTTTACTTTCCAGGTGGTCCTTGCTTCAACAGGTCAGGAGGCCATTTCTTTGCTGGAAAAGGCGGTGGCTGAAGGGAATCCGGTGGATCTGGTCCTGGCCGATTGGAAAATGCCGGGAATGGACGGACTGGAAGCGTCCCAAAAAATCAGAGAAAACCCACTAATTTCTAAAACACCCACCATTATAATGATTACGGCTTTTGGCCGGGAAGAGATCATGGAGAAGGCCGAACTGATTGGCCTGGACGGGTTTCTCATTAAACCGGTGAATCGATCATTATTGTTCAATACCATTATGCAATGTTTGGGAAAACCGGCTGAACCCAGGAATAAATCGCATATTAATCTGGACGTTGACAAGAAAACCTTTGAGAGTTTGCAAGGACTTCAGGTACTTCTGGTGGAAGATAATCTGTTTAACCAGGAAGTGGCAAAGGAGTTGATGGAATTTGCCGGGGTCCATGTCACCGTTGTGGACAATGGCCGAAAAGCGGTGGATGCGGTAGCCGAAACAGATTTTGATGCGGTGTTGATGGATATCCAGATGCCGGAGATGGACGGATATGAGGCCATGCGGATCATTCGCTCCAAAGAGACAGGGACGCCACGAATCCCACTCATTGCCATGACAGCCAATGTGATGGAAGCAGACCGGGAGCGATCACGTCTGGCAGGGGCGGATGACCAGGTGGATAAACCCATCACTCCTTCAATACTCTATGCTGCCCTGGCCCGATGGACCGGCAGAGACGAGGGCAGAAAAGAGTTGGCAGATAGCAAAACCAAACATCCTCAGGAAGGAACTTCAGATCTTTACCTGCCACTGCTTTCCGGTCTGGACGCCACCCAGGGATTGAATCGCTTTGAAGGTAACCGTGGGATGTATGCCCGGCTGTTGAGTCGATTTAAATCAGAACACAAAGAGATGATTAAGGAGATACAGCGTGCCGCGTCTGAAAAGGACAACACGCTTGTGGAACGACTGCTGCATACGTTAAAGGGGCTTGCCGCAACCATTGGTGCCCGTGGGTTGGCAAAGAATGCCCAGGCCCTGGAGAAGCAGATGGTTACCCGTGAACGAGTTCCCTCTGAAAAGGATCTTTTCGAACTTGAACAAAAAATGACTGATGTGCTAAAGTCCATTGACAAGGTGGTTGCCATTCTTAAACCTGTCAGAGATCCAGAAGCAGTGCTTAATCTCCATACGGACAAACAACACCTTTATGAGCAGTTAACAAAATTGGCGACGCTGTTGAAAGAAGATGATTATGAGGCCCATACCACCATAAAAGAGTTGAGCCGTGGTTCCACAAATACGCCTTTGGAGAAGGATATTCAACGGATCAGAAAAGAGATTGAGCAGTATAATTATTCCGCTGCCATTGCCGGAGTTGAAATGGTGCTGAAAAATATGAATTTACAGAAGTAAGGAGAAAAATGGAATCTCTCGCCAAAAAACAAACCCTGCTGATTGTAGATGATGTGGTTGAAAATATTGATATTCTGGCAGAGGTGCTTCGCCCAAACTATCGGATCAAGGTGGCCCTGACGGGCGAACGGGCACTTGCCATAGCCGGAAGCGACACCCCGCCCGATCTCATTTTACTGGATATCATGATGCCGGGTATGAATGGATATGAAGTGTGCAGGCAGTTGAAAATATCCCCCCTTACACGGGAAATTCCGGTGATCTTTGTCACTGCCATGGATGAAGATGCCAATGAAAAGATGGGGTTTGAACTGGGTGCAGTGGACTTTATCTCCAAACCTGTCAGCCCCCCCATTGTTAGGGCCAGAGTTAAAAATCATCTGGCATTGTACGATCAGAATCGTGTCCTGGCCCAGAAAGTGGCTGAAAAAACCGTTTTGCTTCAAAAGGCCATGGAAGATATTCGGCAAAGCGCCCTTGAGACCATCCACCGGTTGACCCATGCGGCAGAATACCGGGATGAAGATACCGGAGAACACATTCAACGTATGAGCAATTATGCCGCAGCCGTTGCCCGGCAACTTTCCGTTAATGAAACCACCGTGAACTGGCTTCTCCACGCCGCTCCCATGCACGATGTGGGGAAAATCGGCATTCCAGATCAAATTTTACTCAAACCTGGAAAACTGAATGATCAAGAGTGGGAAATCATGAAACAGCATACGGTCATTGGGGGAAAAATTTTATCCGGATCCAGGGCCGGTTATATTCGCCTCGGTAAAATCATTGCACTGACCCATCACGAAAAATGGGATGGCAGTGGCTATCCCAATGGGTTAAAAGGGCGACAGATCCCATTGCTTGGTCAGATTGTGGCCATTGCCGATGTGTTTGATGCATTGACCACCAAACGTCCCTATAAGGAGCCTTTCAGTTTAGAGAAATCATTTGCCATCATCCGGGAGGGGCGGGGTAATCATTTCAGTCCTGATGTGGTGGATGCCTTCTTTGACATCACTGAAGAGATCCTTTCCATTAAAGAGCGTTATCAGGAAGAAAAAACAAGTCTCCTGTATGAAATCAGGGAGGGATTATCGTAAAATTTTATACTACATAAAGAGTGTTGAAATCGAGGTGTCATTTTGGCTACTATAATCGGTATAACGGGCATGTCCTGCCGGACACAAC